>CAMYIN010000096.1 GCA_947258495.1 uncultured Gammaproteobacteria bacterium | reverse complement strand
ACGAGGCTTCGCCCAGAGATTCAGCGAGTACCTCAGCGTCCTGCTGGTGGGTCCGGTGCTGGTGTTTTCGGCTCTCGGTATCACCGGTTCGTTTATGCACACGGCCTTCATAGAGAAAATCGTCGCGGTGGAGGCGACGCAGACGCTGATCTCGATCATCGGTACCCTGGCGCCTTATGCCCTGGTCATCGTCGCATTCACGTTCATCTACAAGTTCGTGCCCTACACCAGGGTCAGACTGCGTTCCGCCCTCGTCGGCGCCGCGGTGGCCGGTGTCCTGTGGGAAACCGTGGGTTGGGTGTTCGCGTCGTTCGTGGCGAATTCCACCAAGTACATGGCGATCTACTCCGGGTTCGCGATCGTCATCATGGCGATGATCTGGATATACCTGGCGTGGTTGATACTTCTCATCGGTGCAAGCATCGCCTTCTACCACCAACATCCGCAGTATCGGCTCAGAAGGAGCGATCAGGAGTCGACCAGTGCGCGTGAGTTGGAAAAACTCGGGGTGTTGGTCCTGTTGCAGATAGCCAGGACCTTCAATGAGGGTGAAGATCCACTCGATCTAAGGCAACTGGCGACGAAGCTCTGCAAGCGCAGTATCGATGTGGAGAGGGTGTTGCGGGCATTCACGGCCAACAAGATCCTGGTCGCGACGTCGGAGGACAATCCGGCGTACCTGCCCGCGAGACCGCTGGATCGCATCACCGTAGCGCAGGTGCTCGACGCGATCCGGACGTATCCGAACGGTGAGGAGGGAGAAAGCTTGAAACGGGCACACATGGACCGTATCGACGAGCTGCTGCGTGCCCTCGACGACCAGGGCTATCGGGACCTCGGACACAAAGATATCAGTACGCTGATGGGCGAGCTCGACGCCCCGGCACGACGCGCAGCACGCGCGTAACACGGCCGCAAACGCTCAACCGATTCCGTATATCTACGATCGGTTGCTGGTTGACCTCGGGCTCGAAACCGGAACAGCACTCGGCAGTAGGACACCGTCACAGATCGGGCCGGAGTCGTTGCGACGGGGTGTGGATGCAGCCGCATGCCGCCGTTTCCGCCCGATGCGCTGGATCGCAAGGCAATCCGCAATCGGTGCGCCGCGTCTTGCCCTCTAAGCACAGGAAAATGCTGCGTATAAATCGTTGCAAAGCGCTTTGGCAATCCCTGCGCTCGTAGAGAGGGCCGAATTCCCATTGGCGCAATATTCGGGGTTAATGACCCAGGTCAATGCACGGAAATGCGGGAGGTGTCAATTTGGCAATGCGTTTGAGGATCGGGTCAGGCTGGAGAGCAAGACAAGAACGACGTGTTAACCCCGTTGCGCCAGCAGCATCCCCGGCGGTTCCTTATAACAATTTGAAACGGGAATGGGAGATTGTGGGTCCGAAAACCCTGAAATCGAGAATCGTCCTCTATTTGGTAATCGCGCTCACCATCGCGGTGGTCGCCTTTGTCGTGCTCGTCAACCGCTATCATCAGAATCACCTGTTGCAGGGGGTCGCAAACCACGTCAATCAACTCTCGGAGGTGATCACGAAAAGCACCCGTTTCGCCATGCTGCAGAATCAGCCCTCCTACGTGCTGAAGATCGTGGAAGACGTGGGCAGCCAGGAGGGTATCGTCAAAGTCAGGATAATGAGCAAGGACGGCACCGTCATTCATTCCAGCGACTGGTCGGAGATCGGTCGTCAGGTCGATCAGAAGGCGGAGGCCTGTTTCCACTGCCATCAGGGGGAAACGCCGCTGGCGCAAATCCCCAAGAACAAGCGCGCGCGCATATTCAATGCAGCGGACGGAGGACGGCTATTGGGCAGCATGGACGTGATCCGCAACGAGCCCTCCTGTTATACCGCCAGCTGCCACTTTCACAGCAAAGACCAATCGGTCCTCGGCGTGCTCGACATCGTCTACTCGCTGGACGACATCGATCGGGAGTTGCGGCTTGCCACTTTCAATATCGGCGGGTTTTCCTTCGGATTCGTCATTATTGCCGCTTTGTGCGTCGGTTTCATCGTCCACCGCATGGTCTACGTGCCGCTGCACGATCTGGAGGCGGGGGCGCAACAGATCTCTTCCGGCAATCTGCAGGAAATGATCCCGGTGCGCAGCCGTGACGAGTTCGGGCAACTCGCCAATTCCTTCAATTTCATGACCGAGGCGCTGCGAAAGTCTCAAGGCGAATTGCAGCAGTGGGGGAACACGCTGGAGCAGAAGGTCGCAGAGAAGACCGAAGAGCTGCGCATAGCCTCGGCGGAATCCGCGCAGCGGGAGAAACTGGCCTCGGTGGGGCTGCTCGCGGCGGGCATTGCACACGAGCTCAACAACCCTTTGACGGGCGTTCTTACCTTCACCAGCCTGGTGCGGAAGAAGATGCCGGAAGGAAGCGCCGAGGCGGAGGACCTGGATCTGGTGATCGGCGAGACGACACGATGTTCCAGCATCATTCGCAGACTCCTCGATTTCGCGCGGGAAAAGACTCCGGAAAACAAATTCGCGGATCTCAACCAGATCATCGAGGATACAGCGCGCTTCATAGAACGGCCGGCGTATCTTCAGAATATCGACATCGACATGCACCTCGATCCCGATCTGCCGCGGATCTGGCTGGACGAAGACCTCATCAAGCAGGTCCTCATGAACGTGCTGGTCAATGCCCAGCAATCGATAGAACACGAAGGCAGCGTGACTATACGCAGCCGCGTAGCGCCCGAGGAGAAGGCTCCCGATTCCGGCGCCGAGGCCGTGCCCATGGTGGAGGTCTCGGTCACCGACACCGGGTGCGGCATAGCGGAGAAGGACCTGCAGCGGATTTTCGATCCGTTCTTCACGTCCAAAGGCGTCGGACAGGGAACCGGCCTCGGGCTCTCCGTCAGCCATGGGATAATCCGGGCGCACGGAGGGACGATCGAGGTCGAGAGCGAAGCGGCGCGGGGTACGACTTTCCGGATCTATCTTCCCCTGAGGACTAAGGATACAGAAGCAGCGAGTAGCGACTATGAGCGGCAAAATACTGGTAGTGGATGACGAGGAAATCGTCGTAAAGAGTTGTCTTCGCATTCTCGGCGATACCGACTACGAGGTGGAGGCCGCCGGCAGCGGTTCGGAGGCCCTGTCGAAGCTCGAGGACAATTACTACGACGTGTTGATCCTGGACATCATGATGCCGAAGATCGACGGTCTCGAGGTGCTGCAACGGGTCAAGGAATCGCACCCCGAGATCGACGTCATCATGGTCACGGGCCTCTCGGAGATCGAGACCGCGGTGAAGTCGATGAAGCTCGGGGCGTTCGATTACCTGCCCAAGCCCTTCGATCCGGACGCGCTCAAACTGGTGGTGGACCGCGCCTTCGAGAGCCGTAAAATGCGCCAGGAAAACATCCATCTCAAGAGCGAGGTGAGCTCGAAGTACCGTTTCGAAAACATCATCGGCTCCAGTCCGACGATGCAGAACGTCTACCGCCTCATTGCGAAGTGCGCCCCCACCAACAGCACCGTCCTGCTGCGGGGGGAGAGCGGAACCGGCAAGGAGTTGATCGCCCGCGCCATCCACTACAACAGCCTGCGCAAGGAGCAGGGCTTTGTACCCGTCGATTGCGGTTCACTGAGCGAGAGCCTGCTGGAGAGCGAGCTTTTCGGCCACGTAAAGGGTTCCTTCACGGGGGCGGTGGGGAACAAACGCGGGTTATTCGATGTGGCCAACGGCGGAACTCTGTTTTTGGATGAAATCGGAAATATTTCCCAGACGACCCAGGCCAAGCTGCTGCGCATCCTGCAGGAAGGCGAATTCAAGGCGGTGGGCGACACGCGCATTCAGACCACCAACATTCGCCTGATCAGCGCCACCAATAAAGATCTCAAGGCGATGGTGGCCGAGGGCACGTTCCGGGAAGATCTTTACTATCGTCTCAACGTCTTTCCCATTGAGATCCCGCCGCTGCGCGAGCGCACGGAAGATATACCGCCGCTGGCGTTTCACTTCCTGAAGGTGTTCAATGAGGAGCTGGGAAAGAAGATCACCGAGTTCTCGGTGGAGGCGATGAACATGCTCGTCAACTACAACTGGCCCGGCAATGTGCGGGAGCTCGAAAATACCGTACACCGGGCGGTCATCCTGGCGACCGACCAGGTCATCCGGCAGGGGCACCTGGTCAATATTCTCGACATGCATCCTCGCCTCGATATTGACATTCCACAGACTGCAGAGGAGCTCAAGCGCATCAAGAAAGTCGCGAGGGAAAATTCGGTGAAAAACATCGAGAAGTTGTTCGTCATTGAGGCGCTCAAGCGCAACGACTGGAACGTCACCCGGAGCGCGGAAGAGACCGGCATGCAGCGCAGCAATTTCCAGGCCTTGATGAAGAAATACGACATACGCATTCGGGGCGGAGCGGCGGGAGCCGAAGAGGCCACCACGTCCGGATAAAAAAGCCCCGAGGTCACCGTGCGGTGCCCCGGGAAACGGTAGGGCTCGTTTTTCTTAGCTCCAGCGGGGCGGCGAGATCTTCCAATCTCGTCGCCATGTTCCGGGATCCTTGGCCGCTACATTCGGCTCAATGCAGTTGCGTCGAGACCATTGGCGCGACGACCAACGGCCTCGCTTCCTTCGTATCGCGTTCCGGTTCCGCGGCACCGGGTTCGTCATCGGTCTCCTCGTAACCCGTAAACATCGCCTTGATATGCGCCGAGGCGGTATGGCCGAGGGTGGCCAGATAGACGTGAATGAAGAGAAACCCTGCGAAGAAAATGAAGATCAGCACGTGCACGGTATCGACGACGCGTACACCGCCGAGCAACGTCACGGTGCTGGAGAAGCGTTCCACGTCCCACAACAGCACCCCGGTGACAATCTGCGCGGGAAGGACCAGAAGCATGATGATCTGGTACGACACCTTCTGCAACGGATTGAACTTGTTGCCCGGGCTGATGTGGTGCGGGTTGGGTGCGCCGCGGAAGATGCCCCAGCCGTAGTATCGGACCTGCCGCCACGCTTCCGCGTAGTATTTTTTCGGGCTCAACTCGGGATGATAGGTGCCGATTTTCCCCGAAAACAGATAAAACGAGAGCCACAGGAAGAAATTGCCGAGCAGCAGAAAGCCGATCCAGTTGTGCAGCGAAACCGCGAGCTCCAGGGACATGACGTCTATGAGCCCGACGTAGCGGATCTGCACGCCCGTCAGTATCAGCGATACCACGCTGCTGGCATTGATCCAGTGCCAGATTCGGACTGGGAGGGGGTGGACGTACAACTTTTTCATTTCCGGTCTCCTTTTGCTCTGTCTTTGCGCAGCAGTTTGCGCATGGTCAGGTGCACGATCGGTACCGAGGCCGCGCCGAGAACGACGAGGACGAGCAGCACATCCAGGAGTTTGATGCGGGTGCCGCCGAGGGCGTAGAAGCCCCCCACCGAGTTAAGCGAAACGGCGGAGCTCAGGACCTCGCTTTCGGCGTCGTAGCGCGCCCGAGTGCCGTCCTCGCGAACGAGGGATACGGTCACTTCCTGGAACGGTTCCGCGCCGTCCGCGTGGCAGCTGCCGCAGTCTCGAATGGCCTTGTCTTTCCACGCCAGCTGGTGGGCATCGACGCCGGTCGCCACCTCCATGCGGCCGCGCAGGGTGACTTCGGCCGCGGTGCCCTCCTGGTTGATGGCGCGCACCAGCTTCCACAGTTCGACCGCGTCGAGACTCACGGTGCCTCCCTGTTCCGCGGTGGGCAGCTTGGCGAAATGCGGCAGTACGTCTTTCTCCGACAGCGGGCGCTGCCTCTCGCCGTCGTAGAGCATGAGGTCCACCTTGCGCCGCGCCGCCGGCGCATGACAGGCCGCGCAGGACACCGATCGCAGATGCAATCCGGCGTTGGGCAGCCATTCCTTGTGCTGTAGCGCGGCGTTTTGATGACAGCCGACGCACGCGTCTTTCAGCCGATCCCCTATGGACGCGGCGCCGACGTCGTGGGCGCGGTGGCAATCGGCGCAGATCGGGGCCTGGATGTGTCCAAGCTCGCTGCGGGCCTGGCCGTGCATGCTGCCGAGATAGGCGTTGAAAATGTTCTCGTGGCACTGTTTGCAGGGAACACCGGTCAGCGTTTCATAGCTGGCCCTGGTCGCCACCGTATGGGAACCGTGGCAATCCGTGCACACCGGTGCGTTCAGGTTTCCGGACTCGACCAGCGAGGAATGTATGCTTCCCTGGTAAAGATGCGATTTGTCTTCGTGGCACTCGTTGCAGACTTTCGACAGCGCAATGGAATACTCCCGTTTGTTCGCGTAGGGCTTTCTGCCCGTGGCCTGAGAGTGTGTATCCAGGTCTATATCCCGGTGGCAATTCGTGCAGCCGATCCAATGGTGTACGGATTGCGCGAAGGCGTCGCCTATTACGTGCAGGGACAAGGTCCCGCCGTCTTCGAGTTCCTTGGACAGGCTCTCGAAGGAATGGCATTTGAGGCATTGCCGGTCCTCCGCCGCGAGTCCCTGCGCCTGCTGCTGAATACCGGCAAACGCAGGTGCCCCCGCTACAGCCAGCGCTAACAACACCGAGCACGCCGCCAGCGAGGCGGCAACAAGACCTCTTTGTTGCCTCGGCGATGGAGTTGTTGCTTTTCTTTCTGATCCAGTCATGTCGTATCCCGTCGATGTTCTGTTTCCGGCCGCCGCCCGGGGGGCGCTGCGGCCCCCCGTTGATGCGTGCTGCTTCAGCGCCGACTGTGCTGTGGGCATCCGCGGTACCGCTACATCGTTACTTTGTCGCCGAACGATGCCTCAGCGCGGTGACCCCGTGCCAGAGCAGCATGCCGAGCCCGATGAAGGGGAAGGCAATGAAATAGGCCAGGCCGATGAACGGTGCGGCAAAGAACAGGCCGATGTTCTTCAAGGTGCGACCGAGGCCCCGGGACGCGGTCTTCTCCTCCGCCGCGGTGGCTGCTTCGGCTTCCTTTTCCTCGACTTCCGGTTTGCGCATCAGCCGATCCATGATCTCCTCGATGGTCTCGGGAAGCAGCGGCTTGTGCAGAAACTCGGACACGCCGATCGCGGCGGCCTCCGCCTCGGCGGTGGGCGTGCCGTAACCGGTCACCACCACCACGGGGGTGCGGGGGCTGCTCTGCTTGATCCGTTGCGCGACCTCGATGCCGTTCATCCCGGGCATCTTGATGTCGGTGAACACGACGTCGTGGTGGCCGCCGGCAAACTTGTTCAGCGCCTCCTGGCCATTCATGGCGGTGCTCACGTCGTAACCCTTGTCCGTAAGGACGCGGTCGAAACTCCGTCCGACTACCGCATCGTCGTCTACTACCAGTACTTTCGCTAGAGCTTGCATGACTTACCTCCTGGCCCTTCTATTACGAGGCCGATTAGTTTTCCCAAGGAAACCGATATTTGAAATTCTGTCCGCCGTCCTGACCCGCTTCGCAGGTCTGCAGGGTCCACTTTTTCTGCATCATGGCTGCGGTCGCGGCCTTGATGACGTCGTCCGGACCCACCGGTTTGGCAAGATAGTCGTAGGCGCCCAGCCGCACCGCTTCTTTCGCGGTGTCGATCGACGGATAGCCGGTGATGATGATCACCTCGCTCTCGGGCCATCGCTGCTTGATCGCTTTCAGCACCGACAATCCGTCCATATCCGGCATGCGCAGGTCGAGCAGCACGAGATCGAACGGACTTTGTTCCATGGCGCGCAGGGCCTCCGTTCCGTTCAAGGCGGCTTCGACGTTGTAGTGGTCGCTGGCAAGCGTGCGCAGATGGCTGAGGCGTACGACTTCTTCGTCGTCTACGATGAGGATGCGGGTTGTTGTGTCCATCCGACGTCTCTCGCTGTTGTTCTCTCTTGCTTTATTGCACTGCAACAGTCGTGCCAGATTGCTCCGTGGCGCGAAAACCGGCCCTTTAGACTTGCAATTTCAACGGCTTGTGCTAACGACCCGGTTGCGGCGGGTGGCGCGTCGCGGCCTCGGATCGGCCATTTGTGTACGTGTTTTTTATACGGTTGCCCCCGCGATCTTCAGTTTCCCTTTTTTCTTCAGTGAGTTAGGTTATTTTGCCGAATGTATGGTTTATTTATACATGTATCGAAATCCAATTTTCCGGTGCGCCCGCGTCGATGCCGCGGCGGAGCGCTGGGTATTGTCTTGGAGAGACACGACGTGTCGATCCGTGTCTAAAGAGACACCCAGTCGGGGTAACAAAGATATCGCCGAGGAGGCACGACATGGCACAGCAAACAATTGCATTGCCGCATTCGTCGGACCGCCTGTTTCTCACCGACGGTGGGCTCGAACAACTCAATCGAACATCCATAGCCATGCTCCGCGACATCCGTGACAGGCACGCGACGCCGCGTTCACCGATGGTCATCAGCGGTTGTATCGGACCGCGCGGCGATGGATACCGACCTTCCGCCCGGATGAGCGCAGCGGAGGCGGAACGTTATCATCTGGAGCAGATCCGCTGCTTCCGCAGGGAGGACTGCGACCTGGTGTCCGCGTTCACCATGAATTACACACAGGAAGCCATTGGTATTACGCGCGCCGCACAATCCGTAGATTTGCCGGCGGTGATCTCGTTTACCGTGGGAACGGACGGCCGCCTGCCCAGCGGCGAGTCGCTGAAGGAGGCGATTCAAGGCGTGGATGCTGCAACCGAAAACGGTCCCGCGTACTACATGATCAATTGCGCCCACCCCAGTCACTTTCGCGATGCCCTCACCGCGGGCGAAGGCTGGAGGCGGAGAATCGGCGGAATTCGGGCGAACGCATCCGCCCGCAGCCATGCGGAACTGGACGAATCGGAGACCCTGGACGCAGGCGATCCGGTGGAACTGGCGGCGCAGTATCGGCAGCTGTTGGGGGTCCTGCCTGAGGTCAGGGTGCTGGGGGGGGTGCTGCGGCACCGACCTTCGGCACGTCAGCGAGATCTCCAAGGCGTGTATCGGTATGTTCGAGAATGAGGCGGTTGCGCCGGCGACACACTGAGACGGTTGCCGGCGTGTGTATCTATCGCATTGTATGTTCGAGCATCGATTGCGGCGATCGCACGAAACCGCGTGTACCGCCATCTTGATACCCGGCGCGGGCCAGACCCGCATATTGCACCAAGGCGGCGAAAAGAACCGCCCATATCTCGTTTGCGCGAAGAAATTGTGTAAACGTCCAAGGTGACACTTTGTAACGAGGCCAGTGCCTATCGCGACGCCGGCTGGGTCTCGAACGCCTGGACTTGCGCTTCACTCAATCCATAGCTGCGACTATGCATTTCGCTCCAGCGCGGCGCCCGGTCGCCCGATTTCCGCGCCATCATTCGGGATCCTCGGGTAGCAATATGCGGGTCTAGCTCGCGTCCTGCTTTGAGTGCGCTTGCGTCGCCGCCGAGGCTTCTGCAGCGTCCGGTTCGTCTTCGGAACTCGGCGGCGCATCGTCGGGGCGCGTCGCCGCCTGTGAGGTCCATTCGCGCGCCAGGGTGTATCCGACCGCGAGCAGGGTCGGCCCGAGGAAGATGCCGATGAAGCCGAAGGCGAGGATACCGCCGATCACGCCGAGGAACACCGGCAGAAACGACAGCTTGGCGCCGCGGCTGATGAGGTAGGGTTTGACCACGTTGTCCACGCCGCTGACGACGAAGAACCCCCACAAGGCCATGAAGATGCCCCAGCCGATCTGATCCTGATAGAACAGCCAGCCGGTGACCGGCAGCCACACCAGCGGCACCCCCATGGGCACCAGGGCGAGCAGGAACGTCAGCAGTCCCAGAAACACCGCCCCGGGCACCTGCGCCAATACGAAACCGACGAAAGCCAGGGCCCCCTGCACCGCCGCTGTGCCCAGGATGCCGTAGACCACGCCCTTGGTGGTGGCGCCGACGGTGGCCACGAGGTGCTCGGTGCGCGTGCCGGCGATACGATCCATGCCCGAGCGCAGCGTCTGCACCAGGGTCTCGCCGTCGCGGAAAAAGAAAAAGGCGATGAACACGCTCAACGACAACTGCATGATTCCCTCACCGATGCTGAGCCCGCCCTTGAGGAGGAAGTTCCGCGCCGGGACGATGATCGACTGCAGAAATTCGGCGAGCTTTTCCCGGCTCTCGGCGAACTCCCGCCAATACTTGTCCAGGGTTTCGCCCACTACCGGCAATCCGGAGAGCCACGCGGGGGGATTCTGCAATTCGCCTCCTTCCGCCAGGGCGCGGATGTTCTGCACCAGGGCGGTGACGTCGTCGGCGAGTGTCGCCCCCACGGCAATCAACGGAACCACCAGAAACGACACCAACACCAAGGTCATGCACAACGACGCCAGTCCGCGTCGATCACCCAGTTGCCCGCGCAGCCACAGATACGCGGGCCAGGTCGAAAAACACAGGATGGAGGCCCAAAGCATGGCGGTGACGAACGGGCGCAGGACCATCATGCAGCCGAGCACCAGGACGACGACGGCGGCGATCTGCGCGATCTGCTCGATGCGCTCCTGGGAGTTCAACATGGCGCTGATAGGGCGTCGGGATTGTGGACGGTCCTAGCGCTCGTCGCGACTTCGTTGGCTTGGACGGAAACCATGACAGTGCAATTATGCGTGCAAGCGTCCTTGCGATGAAATAGCGAAAGGAATTTCTATTCGCGACGCGAGGCGCGTGGAGCCCCCAGGTGAAGACCAGCGGAGCGCGTCGCTACGCGAATCCTGTTCCGGCATCTCAATCGGCGCAGGGCGCGAAGGGCGCGGTCGCAGCGGATGGGCCGCAGGCGCCTAGCCGGGTACAGATCAGCAAGGCGATGATGGGTTTTCTGACCCATTGCGGCTACAGCCACGGCGGCAATGGCTTCGAGGGGATGGCCTTTCTCATCGAACAGTTTAGGAACATTGATCTAACGGATCCCACCGAACCTGAGCAGGGTCTCGATCTGGACGCGATGGCAATGGATTTCGCCAGGCAATACAAGGCCGACAAGGCAGCGGCGAAGGAGGTTGGCGGCGAGGTGCGCGCCTTTCCCGGCGTCCAACATCCGGTCTTCAAGGACAAGCCCGTGAACCACGATCCTCGTCAGCGCTTCATCGCGAGATTCATGGAGGAGCGCGGCGCCTACAACATATTCCACGACTATTGCTGTAAGCTGGTGCAGGCACTTTACAAGGTTGGTGCGTCGCGGTACGTTTTCTGCTTGCACGTGGACGCCATCATTGCGGCGTTGCTCTTGGCGCTGCTTTGGAAGGACTAGCAAGGCCGGAGCCCTGAGCGAGCGCGAGCTTGAGACCGCTGCGTTTACCGTCTTCCTCTACGGTCGCATGATTGGCGCCGCCGCAGAGATTGACGATCACTTGAATCGCGGGCGCAACATGGACACACGGACACCCGCATCAGCCTGCGGCTACGTCGTCTAACGGGGTGGTCCGGGATGCGCTACCGATGGGAGCCTGTTTCCGAGCGTGGCAGCGTTACTCCGCGACAGGTTGGTGACAGGAATCGTCCCTAAGCTATGGCCGATATCGAGCAATGGATTCGATGCAGAGCCGCCGGCAGGCGCCGGAGTAACGGATAAACCGCAAGGATGCTCAATTCCACCAACGTAATTTGAAGGAGTATTGAAATGGCACTTGAAAATATTACCAGACGGACCTTGTTCGCGATTCCAATCGTCCTGACTGTCGGGATGCTCGGCACAGGTCCCGCTACCGCGGCCGACCTGGAGTCGGTTCACTTTCTAATACCGGGCGGCGCCGGCGGCGGTTGGGACGGCACCGCCCGCGGCACCGGCGAAGTCCTGACCAAGGCGGGCATCGTCGGCAAGGCCACCTACGAGAATATGTCCGGCGGCGGTGGTGGCAAGGCGATCGGCTATCTGATCGAAAACGCGGCGTCCAACCACGGCACCCTGATGGTCAACTCCACCCCCATCGTGATCCGGTCGCTGACCAAGCGGTTTCCGCAGAATTTCCGCGATCTGACCATGATCGCCGGCACCATCGGTGACTACGCCGCATTCGTGGTCAACAAGGACAGCCCACTCAACTCCTTCAAGGACCTGGTGGCGGCCTACGACAAGAATCCGCGCAAAGTTGCCATCGGCGGTGGTTCGGTACCGGGCGGTATGGATCATCTGGTAGCGGCGTTGGCGATGGAGGCCGCCGGCAAGGATCCGACCAAGGTCAAATACATCCCGTACGATGCAGGCGGTAAGGCGATGGCGGCGTTGCTGTCGGGCGAGATTCAGGCTCTTTCGACCGGCTTCTCCGAAGCTGTCGGCATGGCCCAAGCTGGGGAGGCCAAGATCATCGGCGTGACCTCGGCGGAGCGAGTACCGGCCTTTCCCGACGCGCCGACATTGAAGGAGCAGGGCTTTGCTACCGAATTCGTGAACTGGCGTGGTTTCTTCGCCGCCCCCGGCCTGCCGGACGACACGCGCAAGGCCTACATCGCCGCGCTTGGCAAGATGTACGACACGCCTGAGTGGGAGGCGGTGCGTGCCCGCAATGGTTGGGTCAACATCTACAACCCAGGCGATAAGTTCACCAAATTCCTGGAGAATCAGGAGAACGTCATCTCCACGCTGATGAAGAAGCTCGGCTTTCTGTGATCGTTTGCCAAGAACGGGACCGGGCATCTGTCGCGCCCTGTGCCTTGCGACTTCCGGATCGTGGAGATGTCCTATGACACTTGACCGGTGGATCGCGCTTTTCTTTCTGGCCATCTGCCTGATCTACGGTTACGCGGCCGTCAACTACCCCCTGTTGCCGTTCGAGCGGGGCATGGCGTTTCTTCCAAATACCCAACCGATAGTGCTCAGCGTTCTCGGCGTGATCGTGTCACTGATCATTCTGTTCTCGCCTAAGTCCCGCAGTGACGACGAAGACGTCGAAAGTATCGATCTCGCCCAGGTACGGCAGTTCAAGATCGGCCAGACCCTGGGGCTGGTGGGGGCGATGATCCTATATGCGCTGCTGCTGCGGCCGATCGGTTTTCTCGCCGCGACCTCGCTGTTTATCGCCGGCTGCAGCATCGCGCTGGGTGAACGCAAGTTCCACGTGTTGATCCCGATTGCGGTCGTAACCGCCGTGGTTATCTGGTACCTGGTGCAGGAGACGCTGGGCATTTATATGCGTCCCTGGCCGTGGTTCGTTGACAACTGACCGCCGATGAGGGACGGGCGATGTTAGACGGCATTATTGCGGGCCTCACCACCGCCCTGTCGGTGCAGAATCTCATTATGGTGGTGGCCGGATGCCTGATCGGCACCTTCATCGGCATGCTGCCTGGTCTCGGGCCGATGTCCATCATCGCCATCATGATCCCGGTGGCGATCAGCATCGGCGACCCGGCCGCGGCGCTGATCATGCTGGCCGGC
>CAMYIN010000095.1 GCA_947258495.1 uncultured Gammaproteobacteria bacterium | reverse complement strand
CCACTTGCGCCGCCGCCGGCGATTCCAGAGACGTCTTGACCGCGAGCAGATCGAGGGTGCCTGCGACGGTGGTGCGCCCTCGCAGCGGGAGCAACAGCGAAGGATGGTGCACGATCCAGGATACCTCCAAGTCCAGCGGATAATTGCCCACCGGCAGGAGGCTGCCCACGAGCTTTACGGAATTCTCCTGCCAGGCGAACCGCAGCGCTTCAACGGTCACACCGCGTTCATCCACCTGTGCGCGCAGGTGGACGGCGTCGACGGTCAGCGGCTCGGCCTCACCCGCAGCGTAACTCCGAATGTTCGTAACTTGAACGTCGTCGAGCTCCAAGGAGAGCGGCAGGCGGACTTCCGGCAGGGGGCGCGCAGAATCGGTATCCGTCGCGCCGCCCGCCACCGACTTTCGCCAACTTACGCCGTCAACGACGAACCGGCTGGCGTGAAACGTGCCGTCCAGAAGCGCCCGCGGGCGCCAATCCAGATCGGCCAGTTCCACCTCTGCGCTGTTACCCTGCTCGTCTCGGTAGCGCAGATCGCGAATACGGATAGGTCCCACCAGCCTTCCCTGCAGCTCACCGAGCTCGAGATCGATTGCGAGATATTGTGTTGCCTGGGTAAGCAGGAATCGAAGACCATGAGGTGTGGTGACTAACCAGGCAACGCCGCCGAGCAGGACGATCACGAACAACAGCAGGGCAATAAAGAATCGACGCATGGGGCCAGCATATTTCAGCAAGGCGCCGCGCGTCCATCCATAATTTGCGCTATAGACACCCGCAACTTCGCCGCTTCAAACGATCACAACTGTGCTCGACGTTGTTGCCAAGCATAGAGGTGTTTCCCATCCAGGATCCCCTTCGCACCTCTTCGCGGGCACTTCACGCCGTTCCTGGATACGCCAGTTCGACGGAACCGAACAAAGATTTCCGGGTACATCGATAGCACGGATTCCGGCGCCGAGCCTATACGGATGTATTTACGGCGTGTCCCGGGAATGCTTCCTCGGTTCACAAAAAGCCGGAAACTCGCAGCAGGCGCCATTCGCGTCCGATTCAAACCGCTGTCGCCGGCCGAAGTGCAACATCGAGGCGCTCCGTCGCCACCTTCGTCCCCCGCCGAGTGACGCGTGATAACACTAAAGATCCGGCCCGATACTGAAATGGATACGCCAAGGGGTGCCCTGCTTGGAGACGGCGTTCGCCAGATCGAAGCGTACGGAACCCACGGGGGAATGCCAGCGCACACCGAAACCCACTCCTTTTTCCAACGGCACATGAAAATCGTCGAAGGCGTTGCCCGCGTCGACGAACGCTGCGACGCTCCAGTCCTTTGACAGCATATGCTCGTACTCAGCACTGCCCACCAGAAGATATCTCCCACCGATGACGTCCCCCTGGTCGTCAATGGGGCCGAGTTCCTTGTAACCGTAGCCCCTAACGCTTTGATCCCCGCCGGTGAAGAAACGCAGCGACGCCGGCAGCACCGCCACTTCCGAGGCGAAGGTGAGACCGGCTTCGCCACGAACAATGACCCGTCCTCGCTTACCGATTGCGTGGATCAGCTTTGCGCGCAGATGCGTTTGCGCGAAGCTGAAATCCGAAAGTAGTCCGTCATAGGCCAGGGTCATACCTATGTCCGCGCGCAACCCGCGCCGCGTCGAGGTCCGATCATCGGCCATCACCCTGGAGACATTGATCCCGGGTGTAAGAAAGTCGAGGGTGTCTTTCTGCTCTCCCACGGAAAAGTCTTCGCGCTGGAAAGCGAGCAGGAACTCCCAGCTCGTGTTTCCGTGCACCGTAGATCGACTGATGCCGATACGTCCCAACTCACTTTCGCTGGTGTCCGGCTGTTCCTGCAGGTAGGTAGTGAATATTGAAAATCTGTCGTTTTGTGGATTGCGTATGGGGATCATGTATCTGGCGCTGAGGTCCTGCGAGGTCTGCGCCAGCGTCATACCGGAAACAAACCGATGACCGCGGCGATTTACCCGGCGTCGTTCCCATTCCGCTTTTGCGCGGGCGCCGGTATCCGTTCCGTAACCCAATCCAAACACATAGCGCGAGGGCTTGAGAGACAGGAGGATCACATCGACGGGAACTCGATTGTCTTCCATTTCATCGAGCTTGGGCCTGACCTCCACATCTTGGAAGTAGCCGCTGTTCCTGAGCGCCTGCTCGGATTTGATCAGTCTTGCCGCCGAATACCTCTGGCCGGGCCTTATCGTCAGGTAGCGTTCGAGAAAGGCCGGATCGAGCTCATTCTGAATAAAGTTCACGATACCAAAATAAAACAACGGACCGGTGTCAAACGCAAGCGAAAGCCGGGCCTCATTGCGTTCCAGATCGACGCGGATTTCGTGCCGGCTGAGTTGCGCGTCCAGGTAGCCCCGATCTATCGCGGTACGCAGCAATTTCTGTTTGACTGATTCATAGACCGTGTGATCGACGATGTACCCTTCGCGTATGGGAATTTCATCGATAAGCTTCCGCAGCTTGGGCTCGTCCCGGCCCTCACCAATGATCTCCAATGAGACGTCGCGGTATCGCACCGGGGGGCCCAGGGTCACGACGTAGCGCGCGATCCATAGATCACCCTTGCGCTCAAGTTCGGCCTTTACGGTAGCCTTGTAATAGCCGAAGGATTGCAGCCCGGTCTTGATTTGAGCCGGGGCCCGCCGATGCAGCGTCTTCAAATGTCGTTCATCCAGGTCTTTTTTTTCCTGCTCCCGGCTGATGGCTATGGCGGACATCAATTTTTTGTGAATCGATTCGGGCACGTTCTCCAGGATAATTTCGAGCATCGGCGTCGACGAACGCGCGTAAGGGTGCACGAAAACCACGAACAAAACCGGCAGCCAGACCCCGATTCGAATTCGACGAGAGACCCGCCCATTCATGGGCGGCGTCCGCCGTATTGGATTGTGCCGGTGATTTTCAATATCAAAGACCTGCCTGCCCAGGAGGCCGGAACCGCCGTGTCGGTCTCCCGCATGCCGGGGTATCCAGGTTGGATCTGTTCAGAGTTCCGCAATCTTTAGCATGCACCAAGCGCATTGTTACCGTCACGACTTCCACATCGGGGATAAAACGAATATTTGATATTATGATTCAGGCCGGATGCGTAAATCACGCTAAATCTTCATTCGTTCGATTCCGCCGCCTGCACCGGCAAAAGTAGTCCCAGGACCAACGCCCAACATTGCGCGTAGGAACTGCAGGCCTCAATCGTTTGTCGTATCGGTAAACTCGGTAAGATCCGCTTTGGCGTTTTCTCCGACCGGCGCCTTGGCACGTCTTCGGAACAACCACTTGGCGACCTCGAGGACAGGCACGACGGTAAACGCAAGCCCGCCGACGATCATCCAATCGGTTATGTGGAAGTCAAACGTGCCGAACGGCGTCTGCAGGATGGGCCAGTAAACGATCAGTGCCAACAGTAGGACCTCCCAGCATATGGCGAGATTCAACCACTTGTTCGCAAAAGGTCTGTGGAACACGGAGGTCCGCCCGGAACGAAAGCTGTAGGCCTTGAAGAACTGTATCATTGCCAGCGACACGAAGGTCATCGCCATGGCGCTCTCGAGGCCTCGACCGGAACCAAGGACCCAGGAGAACAGCCATAAATTGACGATCATCGACCAGGCACCGCCGACGAACATGAGCCCCACCACCTGAGGCGTAAAGATGCCGCGGCGCGGGTCTCGGGGCGGACGCTGCATTTGATCGGGTTCGGGAGGGTCGACCGCCAATGCGAGCGCGGGCAATCCATCCGTCGCAAGATTCACGTACAGGATCTGCACGGCGGTGAGCGGCAACGGTAGACCGGCGACTGTTGCAGCGGCTATCAGCCCCATCTCGCCGATATTGGACGACAGCAGGTACATAAGGTATTTCTTGATGTTCCCATATATGATTCGTCCTTCCTCCACGGCGCCGACGATGGATGCAAAATTATCGTCGGTCAGCGTCATATCGGCGGCCTCTTTACTCACATCGGTTCCGGCAATCCCCATAGCCACGCCGATGTCCGCCTTTTTCAGCGCCGGCGCGTCGTTCACGCCGTCGCCGGTCATGGCGACGATGTGACCGAGGTCCTGCCACGCCTCGACGACACGTAGTTTGTGTTCGGGCGAGACTCGGGCGTACACAGCGATATCACCGACACGGCGCTTCAATTCGGCGCGAGACATGGCATCGATATCCGCACCGGTGACCGCATTACCGACCTTCAAGAGACCTAAATCGGCGGCAACGGCGCGTGCAGTCTCCGGGTGATCACCGGTGATCATTACCGGTTTGATGCCCGCCTGCTCGCAAACCTGAATCGCGGACCTGGCTTCCGTCCTGGGGGGGTCCATGATGCCCAGCAGACCAAGGAACACCATATCCGTCTCCGCATCCTCCAGTTCGGTGTCGATCTTGCAGGCCACGGCCAGAACCCGCAGAGCGCTCTGGGTCAGGGCCTCGGCCGAAGCGCGAATTCTTGTCAATGCGGTTTCATCAAGCGGCAACTCGCCGTCTTGAGTGAGTATGCGGGAACACGACTCGAGAATAACTTCCGGAGCCCCCTTGGCGTAGGCGACGACTCCGCGATCGGTCTGGTGCAGGGTCGTCATGCGCTTGCGTTCGGAGCTGAACGGAATCTCATCGAGTCGAGGAAACTGCGCTTCCAGATCCCGCTTCCGCAATCCCGCCTTTGCGGCCGCAACCACGAGGGCGCCTTCGGTAGGATCACCGCGCATCTCCCAACGCCCGTCAATCTCCGCCAAATCCGCGTCGGACGCCAAGGCCGCCCCCCGCAGCAGCTCGTTGACGACATGGTCAAGCTCGGCGACGCGACCGTTTGCCTCGAACGCCCCCTTCGGTTCATAGCCGCTGCCGGAGACGTCGATGATTCGGTCCCAGAGTACGATCTTTCGCGCCGTCATCTCGTTGCGGGTGAGCGTCCCGGTCTTATCGGAACAGATCACCGAGGTGCTGCCCAGGGTCTCGACCGCCGGCAGGTGACGAATGAGCGCGTTCCGTTTGATCATGCGCTGCACCCCAATGGCAAGGGAAATGGTCACCACGGCGGGCAAGGCCTCTGGGACCACCGCTACCGCGAGGGCGACACCAAATATGAACATGTCCAGAAATCCGGCGCCCCGGCCGAGCCCGACAAGGACGATGACGGCGACGATGGCGATTGCCACGATGCCCAGAATCCTTCCGACCCTGTCAAGGTTTTGTTGCAACGGCGTTCGCCTCGCCTCGACGGATTCGAGCATCCCTGTGATCTTGCCGAATTCCGTGTTCAAGCCCGTCGCCACCGCAACGATCCGGCCGCGGCCATAGGTCACGGTAGTTCCGGAATACGTCATGTTCGCCCGATCTGCGATCGCCAGCTCATCGACGAGGGGGCTGCTGTTTTTATCGACCGGCACCGATTCTCCGGTGAGGAGCGACTCGTCGAGTCGCAGATTGTGGGCCTCAACCACACGAGCGTCCGCAGAGATCTTGTCCCCGGCGCCCAGCAACATGGTTTCTCCCGGCACCACCTCTTCTGAGGGAATCTCGACCTCTTGTCCGTCTCGCAGCACCCGAGAGGTGGGCGCCGACATCTTGCGCAAGGCCTCGATGGCCCGTTCCGCCCGGTACTCCTGAATGAAACCGAGGACGATTGCGAACACGACGATGACGGTAATAGCTATGGACTCAACGACGTGGCCGAGCAACCCGGAAACAGCCGTCGCTATGAGTAGAATGATTATGAGTACATTCTTGAACTGATCCAGCAAGATCGACCAAGGTGAAGCCGTTTCCGCCGCGGGCAGTTCATTGGGACCATACAGGTCCAGACGCCGAAGCGCTTCCGTGGAAGTGAGCCCGTCCGCATTTACGCCCAGTTCCGCGAAGACCTCGTCCACGTCCAATTTGTACCAATTCAAGTCTTGACGCATCGTGTTCTCACTCAACTGCAAAGGCAAATGACGCGATCCAGGCCGCTGTTGAAAATGCTAGTTCCGTTTTCCGCACGGCCGCTTGAGTGGGATCAAGGGAATCAAGGATAACGCCCCGCCCCAGGGAACAATCGCTGCTGTCGCCGCGCAATTCCTCCGGTCGGGGGAGGGGAGGCCGCAGGCGCTGCGGGACTCACATGCTTACCCGCTGCAGTGGGACGCTTCTGCGCCCTTGCGACCCGCGTTCGCGGCGACCTCGGTTGATCGGAAAAAGGCCGCCGACGAGACCCACAATCCACCCGATCAGAGAGACTGCGTAGAGACCGCCGACGGTCTAATCTGCAATAAGCAATTCAGGTGCACGGGGTTCCCCAGGACCTGCCCCGGCATCGGCGCAATCCGGAGCATATCGTAGACAGGCCTACTTCGTTTTCAGAGATCGCGGACCACTTCGGAATTTTCATCACACCGTCGACACGGAGCAGAATAAGTGAACCTCAAACCCGAACAAACCAGCAACTATACAATCCAGAAGAAACGAACCGGTGCGGTAACTTCCTTGCCCGCACCGCGGCAAGAAAAATTATCGACTCTTGAGGAGATACGGTCCGAAATGCTCTTGCTGTACCGGGCCGCCGGGCAGGGGGTGATTTCGAACGAAGACCTGAAGAACCGCGTCTACAGCCTGTCGCAGATTGCCAAACTCGTCGAGATTCAAAGGATTGAAAGACGACTGGAGCTGCTTGAAGCACTGGTCTCTACGAATGCCCACACGCATTAGCCGGCAATTCAAAACGAAAACAAGAATAGCGGTGTCATAGCCGTACATTCCGCCGCTTTTCATTGCAATCAGCCGCAGCGCCGACGGCGGCTGCTGTGAGGCGATCCTGCACCGGGAGCCCCGCGACCCGGGACGTGCCTGTCCTCCATGCGTGGTTTTCCAGATATTGCACTGCACCGTTGCATCCGACACTCGACCGTCGCGACCTCCATCCATAGACACATCGTCCGCGAGTACACCATACTCCACGCCCAAACCGAGGAGTTGCCGAGCGACGCCCCAAGCGGTGCGTAAAGTGGCGCACGCCGTTCCCTGGATCGCTCTTCCGGAGCGCGGGACGGCCGCCGAAAATACCCTTACGATTCGGCCTGCATCGAGACCAAAAACCATGCGTTTAGCGTTTTCCGACATTGAAAATCGACGCCAAGTTTTCGCCTGGGCCTTGTACGATTGGGGCAACTCGGCGTTCGCGACCGTAGTGATTGCCGGGTTTTTTCCGGTATTTCTGAAACAGTACTGGGCCGCGGACACCAACCCCACCGTGGTGACGTTTCAACTCGGATTGGCCAACTCGACGGCCAGCCTGATCGTGCTCAGCATGGCCCCGATATTGGGGGCCATAGCGGACCAGGGGGCGCTCAAGAAGCGTTTTCTGCTCGCGTTCGCCGGCTTCGGCATCGCCGCGACCGGCGCGTTGTTTTTCGTCGCGGCGGGACAGTGGCCCGCAGCCATCGGCCTTTTCGTCGTCGCCACGGTGGGGTTTTCGGCGGCCAACATCTTCTACGACGCGTTGTTGGTGGACATCACGCGCCCGCGCCACCTGGACCTTGTTTCGGCGCTCGGGTTTGCCATGGGTTATCTCGGCGGCGGGCTCTTCCTGGGGTTCTGCGTATTCTTGACCCTGCGCCCGCAGCTTTTCGGAATGTCCGATGCATCGGAGGCGATTCGAATCAGTTTTCTGCTGGTGGCGGTTTGGTGGACGTGTTTTACTTTACCTTTATGGCGTATCGTTCGGGAGCGCCGACGCGGCCACGTTCCCGGTTTCCGGGATTCGATTTCGCTCGGTTTTCGCCAGCTTCGAAACACCGTTCGTAAAGTACGGAAATATCGCCAGATCATCGTCTTTCTCATTGCCTATTGGCTGTACATCGACGGCGTCGACACTATTGTCCGCATGGCGGTCGACTACGGCGTGGCGCTGGGATTTACCAGCCAGGACCTGATCTTGGCACTGCTCCTCACCCAGTTCGTCGGATTTCCTGCGGCGCTTGTGTTCGGCTGGCTCGGAGTACGCATAGGTGCAAAAACCGGCATACTCGCCGGTCTGGGGGTGTATGTTGGCATCACGATATGGGCCTATCTGTTGGAGCAGGTCTGGGAGTTTTACGCCATTGCCATGATCATCGGTCTGGTTCAAGGGGGGGTACAGTCATTGAGCCGGTCCCTCTACGCGCGCCTGATCCCGCAAGACGCGGCGGCGGAGTTTTTCGGTTTTTACAACTTACTGGGGAAGTTCGCCGCCGTGATAGGTCCGGGACTGATGGGTTGGATGGCGTATTGGACCCAGAGCAACCGCCTGTCTATCTTGTCTCTGCTTGCGCTTTTCCTCGTGGGGGCCGCGGTGCTGGTGTTCGTCGACGACAAGACCCCGGCGCCGCCGCCGGACGATTCCGACCGCGCTAACTCCCCACACCGAAAATAATTGCGGCGGTGACCGCGGCAATAAGCACGGCGCGCATGCCGGACCAGAGCCAGAATTCGCCGCTCACCCGTCCGAGAAACGTTCCAAGCAAGAATATGACGACGAACGCCAGGACAATGGCCGCGTCCAGGGGCGGGGCCGGCAGCTCGCTGCCGAACCGATGCAGCCACAACGGCGTCATGATCGCCATGGAGACGAGAAACGGCGCCAATCCGTTTACCATGGCGATCACCAGCGGTACCAGACGGGAAGCCATGCCGTGCGCCGTCTCGGTCAGATCCGCGACCATCGCCCGCTCCAGTTCCTGAAGCTCGCGTTGTTTTTCCGCCGATTCGCTGATGTAGGCGCTGGTTACGCCGCTTGCTCCGAGCGCTATCGCCGCCCCCGTGCAGGCGCCGACAACGACGCCGATGTCGGTTTCGCTGCTGATCCGAAAACCCACCACCAGACCCAGCATGGTCAGGGCACCGTCGAATCCGTTGACAACGAAGTAACGACGGATGATCCCACGCGATTTCGTAATATTGATGAAAAGGCGCAGGGTGTCGATCATGGTGGTACCGTGCACCCGCTCCCAGATTGAAGCGCTCGGCGTCGCGGCATTGCTCAGGTCGTAGCGTCCGATCCCACCGACACTACGGCGACTTCATCGATACTGTGCAGGGATGCACCCAACTGCTTGATTCGCTCCACCAGGACCTCGAATTCAATATCGTCGCCCTCAACAATCAGTTCCAGCGTCTCCGTCTTGTCATCCATCTCTACGACGTAGACCGCGACATGATAATCAACACCTTCCGCACACAGGGTCCGAGCGAATTCCAGGATGTTGGGATGATGCGGTTTCAAAACATCCAGGCGTAAACGCCGCAATTTGACCGTGTTCAACTGTGCGAAACCTCCGAAGATACGCTCTGCTGCCAGCCAGTTCAGATTCTGCACGAAAGCTCGGGCTTCGCCACAGTACCCTGAAACGTACGATTCTACGTGCCCGCTGCGCGCCCCGTGAAGCGTCCAGCCCCGATATTGCACCAAACTTGAAACAAAGCGCCAGCCGTTCGATGCGCCGTGCTGCTGCGATTTGCGCCGAGTGCCGTCCGCTTGGCCGCACCCGAAAGCCACCTCGCGCATTGGCAGGCACAAGTCGGTTCGGGTGCATCCACTTTCGTTCTTTGACGAACTGATGATTCACCGCTGCACGGGCGCGCACGGACCGGAGCGATAAGAACACCGTCGGCGCGCCAAGGACCGATCTCAAGCGGAGCAAACGAGTGCAGGGCTGGACGCAGCGACCGCGAAGGTCGTCCGCGACCGGCGCCCGCGGCGGCGCCGAAAGGCGTGGAAAATTTTCCCCCGCAGGCTATCCGCGGAGCGAGTGCTTGATCTACAATGTGCACAGTCTTGACGGTGTCTGAATGCGATATGCAGAGTATTACACACTGTAGAAGTAGGGATTAGTCTGCAGATCCATGGAAACGAGCCCCCTTCTGGCGTCGGCCCCTGCAGTGGCCGCCTTGTTTTTCAAGGCCGGTATCTTCCTGTATGCACGATTCTCGCCGACGCATAATTTTCAAACCCAGCTTTATCTGTTGTTTCTTTTTGCCCTCTCGCTCCAGAACATCGCCGAGATAGCGCATTTCTTTGTCTTGGCGGAAGGCGTCATCCCCAGATTCGAGTTGAAACTCTACTACGTCTCGAGCATAGCGGCGATCGCCATACTGGTACATCTTGCGGTAACGCTTTCCTGGGAACAGCGTCGACCACGCGCGGCGCGCTGGTTGGTCGTGGCATGCTATCTCAATGCCGCAGCCTTGTTGCTGCTGGTGATCACTGGCCAACAAGTGATCGAAGGTTTCGAACAGATCGCCTATACCGTCACCCGGATTCCAGGCCCCCTCTATGTATGGTTTGAAGTCTACGCACTGGGATTCTGCGTTCTCGCGCCGGGTTTGTTCCTGTACGGAACGATTTCCAGCGAATCTCCTCGCGCACGCGCGCAAAACGCCCTGCTGCTGGTCGCAATACTACCGACGATCGTGATCGTTATCGTCGTACTCACATTGTTGCATTTCGGCGTCAAGTGGTTGAATGCAACAGTGATCCTCCCGATCGGAATCACGTTTTTCCTCATGGTGAGCGCTTACGCCATTTGGCACTATCGGATATTCGACATCCATTTTTTTATTCCATGGTCCAAAGTGCGTCTCAAGAAGACCGCATTCCATAATCGTATTCGCAAACTCATCTCTGAAATCGCGGAACTGCCGACTGCCGAACAGGTCATCAATCGACTGGCAACGACATTGCGCTGTCCCGTGTCGCTGATAAATGCGTACTCTCCGGTTTCGTCCGGACCGGGGGCCCTTTCCCTTACGAAGATTCCGCGATCCTGCCTCCGCGGGATCGACGAAATCACTCTGGCGAACGAAATCGCGGCTGCCAAACCGGACGTGTATCGCGAACTGCAATCCCACGGCGTCGCCGCCGTGGTCCCGTTCAACCCAAATAGCAGCGATACTGCGGGTTGGCTGTTGCTCGGACAGCCTTTTGAGAACCTCGTCTATTCCAGTCGCGACTTTCGCACGGTCGAGGAACTTTTCAATAAGATCTCCGATATTTTTCTCGATAAATTCGTCGCTTTGCGATCTATGTTGGCATCGGCAAACAACGATATCGAGACATTGCGAGCCGAAAATGCGTTGCTCAAGCGCGATATGCTGTCGATGCGAATAAGTGCTGCTGGTTCGACTCCGAATACACGATCGACACGCGAAGGAACATATGGAGAAGATCTCGATCGTATCGCGAAGGCGTCGAACCAGGTTTTGCCGCCAACTGTGACCCTGCTCGGAAGAAATAAACAGCTCGCCCGGCAGTTACGTTGCCATTTTCCTGATGTAAAAGCCTATATCGGCGCTTCCTCAAAGGCGTTCAAGAACTCTCGGCAACCCGAGGTACTCGTCTGTTGTATAGAGGATGAGCAATTCGAGCTTCCCACCTGGGTGTGCGACAGTAGAGCGGCCACCGCGGTTCTGTTGTGCGGAGAGCACGCCAGGTCCTTTGCCAACGCGAATCAAGACCGTCTACTCGGTGGTCTCATCGACATTGTTGACAATATCGATGTCACGTCGTTGCTGGGGAAGCGCATTCACGAGCTGAATCAGCTGAAAAAACAATGCTACTCGTTGCCCCAACGGAATGATCCCTTGATCGGCGCCAGCCCCCTGTTTTCGTCCTACATCAGGCAATTGCAGTATCTTTCGGCGTTCTCCGAACCGGTGTTGGTATACCTGCACGACGACGTGGGCCAGTTCGAGGCATCCGTTTCGTATCTGCAGGAATACGCCGGTCGTGCCGGTCCTGCGGTGATCGTAGAACCGGCGGACGTGCGGCATGCGGCAGCGCTGCACGCCGATGTCCCCGCCGTCATCGGCGTATCCTGTGTCGAAGCCTTTTCCGAAGGTCTGGAGGATCTTGTAGAACTTCTGCAGTGCAGGCAAAACCGCCGCCCCCGCTTCGTCGTTGGCTGGCCGGCGAACCGCCCGGATTCCATGCCTGAAGCTCTGCGCCGCGCCACCAAAGGCTTCACCTTGTCAATGCCGAGGCTCGAGGAGCGTCCGGCCGACATAGCGCTGCTCATTCATTACTTCGCGCTGCAGTTCAATCTGCAATCACCGGTCCGCGCATGGTGCGACCAGGGTGATCTGGAATCGAACTCCGGCGTGGGCGCGCTGATAAACGTCTCGGCACTTAGAACCGCCGTAAATGAGCTGCTGACGATGCTGGGACGCGATTCGACACAGCGGGCTGGCGATGAAATTGCGTCCCAATTCGACGCGCTAACGAGCGAACAAACCCTGGACGGATTGGTTGCGGAATTCGAATCCCGAATCATCAAGCAGACTCTGCGGCGCTGCGACGGAAACAAATCCATGGCCGCCAGAATACTCGGGCTGCGTCCGAACACGCTGCATTACAAACTCGAGCGATACGGTTTGAGCGGCGACAGGCGCAAGGCGTCGGGCAAAGGGCAGCCGAAGCGCACGATAAGCCGCTGATCGCGCCTCCCGCAGCCAGGAAACAGTCATGGAAATCGGCGTTTGACATAGTTGCAGCGGTGGGCGACTACGAAAAAGTCCGTGCTGACGATGCCTTCGAACACCACGCCGGCTTACGTCGCCAGAAGCGCTAACTCGAGCGCCTCTCCCGGTCCCTGTTCACCGCTACCCGTGGAACCCCAGCGGCCGAGACCCACCCATGCCGCTTTCTCGAAAAAGGCTGCTTACCTTCGCAGTTCTGACTGAAGCCGCGGCGTTGCTGTTGGCACTCGCTTTGGCGTACTGGCTCGAGATCGAACTGACGCCTGTTCCGGACCGGCCGCTTCACGAGCTCGCTATCGCGCTACTCGCCACAATACCCCCCGTGGCGTTGTTTGCGGTGCTTGTGTCGTACTACGGTGATACGGTCCCCTTGGTCCGCGGCTTGCGTAATACCCTTTTGCGTGATGTGCGTTCCATTTTCGAAAACGCAAAACTGCCGGATCTGTGCGTTTTCGCGTTCCTTGCCGGTCTGGCCGAAGAAGCACTTTTCCGGGGCGTATTACAGACGCAACTCGGTCTCATACCCGCCAGCGTGCTTTTCGGTCTGGCGCATTTCGTGACTCCAGCCTACGCTTTGGCCGCAACTGTGATGGGGTTCTATATAGGAGCCGTATTTGCTGCTTCGGAAAGCCTGTTCGTGGTGATCCTGCTGCACGGACTTTACGATTTATACGCGCTTATCCAAATCCGTTTCTACGTTGCACATCAATCACCACAACGCGCCCCACCAAAAACATGATTGGTTGACGGAGATCGAAAAAACATGTCCGTTCGTGAGCAATCATCCCGTCAGCACGGCTTGAGTTCGTTGTTGACCCGTCTGCAGTTTGACGTTCAGCATACGCATGGTTGCATTGATGCCGGCGAGGACCTGGTTCGTGTTGACACCGCGC
>CAMYIN010000094.1 GCA_947258495.1 uncultured Gammaproteobacteria bacterium | reverse complement strand
ACCAGAATTACCCACCAGCTGATTGCGGCTTGCGAAAACAGCAACAGCGGAAGATTGAGAATCAGCAGAAATTGCCCCGACAGCGACAAAAACCCGTTGACCCGGCTGAACATGTCGGCCAGTCCCATGACCCACATGTCGTTGTGGCGGATATGACTGATCTCATGCGCCAGCACGTTGACCAGCTCGCGCAAACTCAGCCTGTACAGCATTCCGTCGGATATCGCCACCGATGCAGAGCGTCGGTCCCCGACCGCGAAAGCATTGATCATCGGAGTCGGGACGTAGTAGAGCTGTGGAGCGGATTCCAGCTGCGCGCGACCGGCGAGCGTGTGCGCCGCGGCGTGCAACTCCGGGAATCCGGACCTTGGCAACGGCCTCGCCCGATACATGCGCAATACCATCTGCGGCGAAATGCGCACCCCCACGGACATCAACACCACCGCAACACCCGCGGCGAAAACGACTCCGGCCCCGCCTGCCAACAACCAACCCAACAACCCCAGCAGCGCGGTCATGGCGAGCAGCAGCAGCGCCGATTGAAGAGTGTTGAGGAGTCTGTGTCTTCGAATTGCCGCAGTGTTCACAAGCTTACGTGCAATGGATCGGCACAGCGTGACGCCGGGGATTGCGGGCCCGAGGTACGCGAATCGACGTGTTTTTCCGGCTTACCGGAGTTCCAGTTGCGGCCGGGTTCGGCTCACGAGCATAGCACGGCTGCCTCACCCCGCGCCCGCGTGGGTGCGCGCGAGCGGATCAGAAGAAGAACTGGCTCGGATCGAGGTCGTAATCCTCCGGATCAACCATTTTGGCGATCATTCTGGACGTATCCGTCGGCGACATATATTGGGCCGCAAGATCGATGGCTTGCGGTGGAGACATGGTCCGGCCTTCGGCATCGATGAGGACCATCACCCGCGGTTTCAGTTGCTGCACCCGGTTGCGGCTCACGATCACTCCCACTTCGTCCGAGTTCAGCTGCACAAAACTCCCCACCGGAAAGATCCCTATGCACTGAATGAACTGTTCCACCAGTCCACCCGAGTACAGGCGATCGCGTTCTTCGTACAACTCCATCAGCGCTTGGAAAGGCGTCCTGGATTTGCGATAGGGGCGCTCCGACGTCATGGCCTCATAGGAATCCACCAGGCCCGAAATGGCCGCGAGCACGCCGATCTGCGAACGCGAAAACTTTTTCGGATATCCGGATCCGTCGAATCGCTCGTGGTGCGCGGCGATGATGTCTACGACGTCCTTGGGAACGTTTTCCATGTTGTTCACCAGTAACACCGAAATATCCACGTGCTTCTTGGTTAATTCGCGTTCTTTGCCGCTCAGGGGCGCCTTCTTGCCGAGCAGCTCGGCGGGCAGTTTCACCTTACCTACGTCCTGCAGGAGCGTTGCGACACCCAGGGTGTCAATGTCTTTTTTCGACAGGCCGAGGAACCGTCCGAAGGTAAGCGCCATTACGCATACCGAAATCGCCTGTGAATAGGAACTCTCGTCACGGTTCTTGAGCCTGACCAGCCACGAGGCCGCCGCCGGATTCCGCAGCACGCTCTCCACCAGCGAACTGACGACCTCTTTGACCGCCGTGATGTTCGTAGCCTCGCCGGCGTGAATGTCCTGCATGACCTTGTCGTAGACCTGCCGCGTATCCTCCAGGATCTCCTGCGCGCGTTCGATTTCATCTTCGACCTTCGCCCGTTCCGGGTAAAAATCCTCGAGCGGCACCACGTCCGCGGTCTTCTTCACCAGGCTGTCCAGATCCGACAAGTTGGTCTCCTCGGTGAGATATCGCGTAGCTCCCACGCCAAGTTCCGGATCGATAAATACGTAGCGGCAGAGATCTTGAAGTTTTTTGATCTCGTCGACACTCCTGATGGTAAAGCCCTGCAGGTCGAACGGGGGCTCGAACGGCGCCGATTCCCAAGGGCGATCGAGCTCGACGACGTACATCCCCAGTTTGAGATCGTTAATGGATACCTTGTTTTTCATCCAATTACGGAAAAACCGTGTCTAAGTAGTATTATCGCCAATAGAAACGCAATCGGCCACCGCTGGCCCCGATCTAATCGGCGGCGCCCGAACGCGCCACGATAACACCATTGACAAAGGTCAAACCGTCGATGTTTGCGCCGGGAGTGAACTGGACCGGCGCCGCCTTGATAGCCAACACGGTCGGCCTTCTTTTCATGGATTCCACGACGCCGTCGGCGGAATTTGCACGCCGGCGTCGCCTCCATCCCGGTACTCGGGCGTGGAGTTTTTTCCCGCAAAATGCGAGGGGGTCGGCTAAACGAACAGCTGCTCCAGTTCTTCTGCGCCGATCGGTGGGGAAAAATACTGGCCCTGGGCCAGGTCGCAACCCATATCCACGAGAAGGTCTTCCGCCCTGGCCGTCTCCACGCCTTCGGCGGTAACCTGCAGGCCGTAGTTGTGGCCCAGATCTATGACGGTTTGCACCAACGCAATGTCGCTGTCGCTGTTCGCCATCTTTATGACGAACTCCTTTTCGATCTTCAGTTCGTTGACCGGCATCTGCTGAAGATAGTTGAGAGACGAGTAGCCGCTGCCGAAATCATCGATGGAGAGTCCAACGCCGATATCCGATAAACGACGCAATATCCCGATGTTGCGTTTCTGATCCTGCATCATCGCGGTCTCCGTGATTTCCAGCATCAACTGCGACGGTTCGACGCGCCAGGTCCTCAGGGCGCGTTGGATCAGCTCGGGGAAATCGCCCTCGTTGAGATCGTAGGCGGAGATGTTTACGGACATGATCAACGGTTTGCCGTTTACCTGCCAATTCGCACCTCTGCGCAGGGCGTTGTTTATGGCGTAGGAGGTAATGGCGGTGATGATACCGGTCTCTTCGGCCACGGGAATAAAGTCCGCCGGACTGATCAAGCCGTACTTGGCATGTGTCCAACGACACAGGGCCTCCACTCCCTCGATGCTCTTGTCGGACAAGCGGTACTTGGGTTGGAACACGAGCTCCAAGTCGTTGTTGGACACCGCCTGTCGAAGCTCCCGTGCGAACTGAAACGGCGATATGTCACCCGGTGTCAAGACCTTTTTATAGAGTTCGAACTGGGACTTCGAGGATTTCGCTCGGTACATGGCGACGGTCGCCTGGCGCAGCAGTTCTTCGCCACCCTCGGCGGTGTCCGGAAACAGGGCGATGCCGATACTCGCGCGCACGTCCATGGGTTCATTGCCGGGCAAGACGACGATCTCATCGAAGCAGGCGCTGATCTTATGAGCAGCCAGAATCGCGTGGTCTTCGTGAAGTATCGACGGTAATACGACGACGAACTCGTCATCCCCGATGCGGAAAAGGTGGTCGCCCTGCCGCAGCGCGCCGCGCAGTCTCTCCGCCACCTCCCTGAGCACCAAGTCTCCCACTTCGAAACCGGCGGAGAGATTGATCTCCCGGAAATCGTTGATATCGATGCAAACCAACGCCAGTGACAAGCTGCCTTGGGCGCTCTGGCGAAGCAGCGCGGACAGCATTTTCATCATGCCGTCGCGATCCGGGGCGGTGCTGATCCGATGCACGTCGTCTTTGCGCGCCTTGTCGCGGAGCACACTGACCGGTCTCATCTTGGGTTTGTTCTCGGCTGTCATAGCCCTCGCCGGCGTTAGAGGCTTACTATAAAAATAGCTCGCCGGGATCGATTTGGTAGTCGGTCGGATTGACCAGTTGGGAGATGGATCGAGGCAATCTTGACGGCAACAGGAATTGCGCCGCCAGGTCGACGGTCTGCGGATGTTGCAGTTTTTGGCCTTTTCGGTCGGTCAATATCATTACCTTGGGCTTCAACTGCTGAATTCGATTGCGCTGCACCACCACCGCGACCTCGCCGGTATTGAGACGCACGAAACCGCCGACCGGAAAGATGCCGACGCATTGTATGAAGTGCTCGATCAAGCCCCCCGGATGTGCCCGATCCCGCTCGTCGTACAGCTCCATGAGCGCTTCGAAACTGGTTTTCGCCCTTCGATAGGGGCGTACCGAGGTCATCGCCTCGTAGCTGTCCACCAGACCCGCGATGGAAGCGAGCAGGCTGATCTCGGATCTGCTGAGCCCCTGGGGATAGCCGGTACCGTCGAAACGCTCGTGATGCATGGCGGTGATATTGACGACGTGGTTCGGCAATTCCCGCATGGAACGAATCAGGGACACGGATTTCCTCACGTGCAGCTGCACGAGATCGCGCTCTACGGGCTCGAGCCGGCTGACCTTGGAGAGTACGTGCAGAGGAATGGAAATTTTTCCGACGTCCTGCAGCAGTGTCGCGACGCCGAGGGTATTGAGTTCCTTCTTAGTCAGTCCCAGATACCGCCCCAGGGTGAGGCCAAGAACACACACCGATATCGAATGTGAGTACGCAAGCTGATCGCGTTTTTTCAGGCGCGCCAGCCAAGATGCGGCGGAGGCGTTGCGCAACACGCTCTCCACCAGTTCCCCCACTACGTTCTTCACCGCCCCGGCATTGGGCTGGTGCCCGGCCTTGAGGTCATTGAGCACCTGCTCGTAGACGCGGTGGGTATCGTTCAAGATCTCGCTCGCACGGACGACCTCCTCCTCCATCGGCGTCCGTTCCTCGTAGCTTTCCCGTGCCTGCAAATCCCTGCTGATCTCCTGGATCATGTTGAGGGCGAATCTGAACTGATGTTCGTCGCTGAGGTAGCGGGTCGCGCCGAGCCCCAGATTCGGGTCGATATAGACATAGCGACACAAATTCTTGACTTTCAGAAGATCGTCGACGGAATGGATGGCGAATCCCTGGAGTTCGAAAGGCGATTCAAACGGGGCGGCCTCCCAGGGTCGATCCAGTTCGGCGACGTACATCCCCACCGACAGGTCTTCTGCGGCAACCTTGCGCTTCATGACAGAACAGAACGTGGCCCACCTAGAACTATGACTATTCAGTATCGACCAGAAATCCTTTTTCGGCCAGTCGATCTGGCTCAATTCGACGGCTCGAGATCGATGAGGGCTTCCATCTCCACGAGCAGTTCCGGGCGGCAGATATCGGCTTGCAGGTAGACAATCTGCGCGTCCGGCGCCATCCGGGCCTCGATCCTGCCGCGTATCGGCGACAGATCACGGGGATTCCGGAGATAGACACGGAGACACGGCGCTCGATCGAGGCCCTGGAGCGGGATGCGGGTCGTCTGCGACACTTCCGCGGTCAAGGCATCGAGGTTCCGCAGTATTTCCGCGGTCTGGGCCGCGGCGTCGCCGATATGGCGCGACTCGTGACCGACGATGCTCGCGGTTCCCGATACGAACAGCGTGTCCCGCGCGCCCCAGCGTGCCAGGGTCGCGCGCGCGAACAGAGGGCTCCTGGGGCCGTACTCCCGCGGATAGCGATAGGCGCTGACCTGCCTGGGATTTTCGTAGTGGGTGGGACGGCTCTTTGCCGCCAGGAACAACGTCTGCAGTTCGCCCCCCCGGGTACCGAGCACGCTGGTCGCCGGCAATTGCGGGACCAAGTCGTCGAAAAACGCTTCGAACGCTTGATAGCGCGCGCGGCAGAAGCGGCGGTAACAATCCATGCCCTGCAGCGGCTGCGCAATGTGCGGCAGGTAATTCCAAACCCGCAATAAATACGGGTATCCCTGCGATCTCAGAAAACCCAGCATCGCCTCATACTGGCGTCGGGTCCGCTGTTCCAGAACGGCGCCGGACCTGGAGAACTCGAATGCGGTGTAGGCGAACAGGACCTGCTCGTTGACGCCGTAGCGGATCTCCCCCAGACGCCCGTGCTCCACGGGCGAGGGGCTCAACCAATATTCGGTAATCGCGGACCCGCCGAGTTGTGTTACGGGCACGTGCACCTCGATGGCGCCGGCGCTCGGGGCGGCAAGCGCCGAAGCTCGCGCGCCGAAATGGATTTCCCCAAAGACGTACCCGCCGAGGTCGGAAATCCGGTCGCTTTCTGCGGCCGCGCACACCAGATGCAGAGGAGCGTGCGTCCGGGATCCGGTCCCGGCGGAATCAAGCTTGCTTGCGCCCCGCGTCATCGATTACCACTAATTCGGTCGATCCGTGAACAGGCTAACCCGCCTGCTGATCGTAGAGATTAAAGCGAAACACGGCGTCGGTCGACAGCACCTGGCCGCTTAGATTGCGCGGAAACGGCCGAAACCGGTCGAGGCGGCGGGCCGCCTTGACGGCGGCCCGATCCAGCGTCCGGACGCCCGAAGATTCGGCGACGACGGCGCCGGTGATCTTGCCGTCCCGTCGCACCGTGACGCGCAGTACAACCCGGCCCTCGCGCCCCAGGCGGCGGGCCTTTAGCGGATAAGACTTGTGCCGGTCGAGGGCCCGCAACAAGTCCGCCAGATAACGCTGTCGTTGTAATGTCGACTCCGGTGTGGCGACGGGCCCCGGGGAATGCGCCGGCGGCGGGGCGGGGCGCGCGGACACCGCGGCGGGCGCAGGCGGCGGCGATGGCGCGCGGCGGGGTACGGCTCGCGAGGCCCGGGCGGACCCGGTGAGCGCGGGTGGATGCCGTGGGGCGTGGTTGCGAACCGCAGAAATCGCCGCCCTGCGGACGACCGTCGGCTCCGATCCAATCCGCTGCCGGCGGTCGGCGGAGGACGGCGCGTCGGCAACCGGCGTCGGCAGCTGCGCCGGCGGCACGGCGATAGCTACGACAAGCGTATGCGGGTACGCGGCCGATTGCGCCGGCGCCCGAAAGGGACCCAGCGCCCAATATACGATAGCCAGGATCGACACGTGGCCGATCACGGATATCAGCAGGCCGGCGTAGATCGCCACCGTTGTCTTGGAGCCGATCGCGGTGTAGGGGTGCGCAGACATTCGCCGCGAGATGTGGAGCAACGAGCGACCGGCGACCGGCGCGTCAGGCCTTCGCCTGCCGCCTTCTCGCGTGCAACACCGGCTCCGTATAACCGTTGGCCTGTTCGCACCCCGTGAAAACCAGATCCAGGGCGGCCTGGAAGGCCACGCTTTTGGCGAGATCGGAGGCCATGTCGCGATATTGAGGATCGCCCTGGTTCTGTCTATCCACCACCTTCGCCATCCTTTCCATGGTCTCAACCACTTGCTGCTTGGTAACGATGCCGTGGTGCAGCCAATTGGCGATATGCTGGCTGGAAATGCGCAGCGTAGCGCGGTCTTCCATCAAAGCGACGTTGTTGATGTCCGGTACCTTGGAACAACCGATGCCCTGTTCCACCCAGCGCACGACATAGCCGAGAATGCCCTGGGCGTTGTTGTCGATTTCTTTCTGGACCTCGTCCGGCGTCAATACTCTGTCACCCAACAGCGGCGGCGTCAGGATGTGTTTCAGACTCGCCCGACCGCGACTCGCCAACTCGTGCTGCCGTTCGAAGACGTTGTCCTGGTGGTAATGCATGGCGTGCAGGGTGGCGGCCGTAGGCGATGGAACCCAGGCCGTGTTCGCCCCCGCTCTCGGATGCGCGATCTTGGTTTCCACCATCGCTTGCATCTCGTCCGGGGCCGCCCACATGCCTTTCCCGATCTGCGCCACTCCGGGCAATCCGCATTCAATGCCCACATCGACATTCCAGTCTTCGTAGGCGAGGATCCACAGCGCATTCTTGATCTCCGGTTTGGGTATCATCGGTCCCGCTTCCATCGCCGTATGGATTTCGTCACCGGTGCGGTCGAGAAAGCCGGTATTGATGAATATCACCCGATTTTTCGCCGCGCGGATGCACTCCTTGAGGTTCACCGTGGTCCGGCGTTCTTCGTCCATGATGCCGATCTTGAGCGTATTGTGCGCAAGACCCAAGGCGTCCTCCACGCGGTCGAACAGCTCCACCGTTGCTGCGACCTCCTCCGGCCCGTGGAGCTTGGGCTTCACCACGTAGACGCTGCCGGTACGGCTGTTACCCATCGGACCGTTGCCGCTGAGGTCGTGCATTGCGGCAAGGCCCGTCACCATGGCGTCGAGGAACCCCTCCGGAATCTCATCGCCGTCCGCGGTCGTGACCGCGTCGGTGTACATGTGAAGCCCGACATTTCGCACCAGCAACAGGCTGCGCCCTGGCAGCGCCCCGGGGTTCCCGCTGGGGTCTGACAACTCCCGGTCCGGGTTCAACCGCCGCTGAATCCTTTTTCCGTCTTTCTCGAATACGGCTTCCAGGTCGCCCTGCATGAGACCTAGCCAATTGCGATAGGCGCGCACCTTGTCCTCGGCGTCAACCGCGGAGATCGCGTCCTCGAGATCCTGAATCGTCGTTACCGCGGATTCGATTACGATATCCTTGATTCCACAGGAATCGACCTTGCCGATATCGTGGTCGCGGTCGATCTGAATCTCGATGTGGAGACCGTTATTGCACAAATACACGCTGGTCAATGCCTCGTCCGGGCCCGTGTAACCGACAAACTTATCGCTGTCCGCCAGGCTGGTCTGCGTGCCGTCTTTCAGCACCACGGTCAGATGCTTGCGCCCGTCCAGGTCTGTGAGCTTGATTTCCGCCGCGCCGGCATAACTACCTTCAGCCAATCCCACCGCTTGATCGAGGAAATCTCGGGCGTAGGCGATGACCTTTCGTCCGCGCACGGGATTGTATGTATGGCCCTTCTCGGCACCGTTCGACTCATCGATGACATTGGTACCGTAGAGCGCATCATAGAGACTACCCCACCGCGCGTTGGCTGCATTCAGTGCATAGCGCGCGTTATCTACGGGCACGACCAGCTGCGGACCGGCGATCTTCGCGATCTCGTTGTCCACATTTTCGACATCGATGTGGAAATCGGGTCCTTCCGGAACCAGATATCCAATATCCATTAATAATTGTGTGTGCGCCGCCGCGTCCCAAGACTGGCCTTTTCGCCCCAGCAACCAATGGTCGATCTTCGCCTGCAGCGCGTCGCGTTGTGCGAGCAGTTGCCGGTTTTTGGGACCCAAATCTCGTACTATGTCAGCCACAGATGACCAAAAGTCATCGACTTCGATCCCCGAACCCGGCGCAATTTCATTCGCAACCAGGTCATGGAGCGGTCCCGCAACCCTCAGACCGGCGACATCGATATAGGGGACATCTCGTTTCTCGCTCATCGGCTTATCGTATCTTTTAATGGTGCATTGCAACATAGCACAAGCTGTTGTTGCACCGCAATAATTTACCCCGCCGACGTCGGCACCTAGTTCGTTGTAACAGTTTGATGTCGGCCACCTTGGGTTAGACCGGAAAATCCGCGGAAATTGCCTGCGCATTGTTTCCGCTGTGCAACCGCGCAACCCCGTTTTGTTCAACTCCAAGCGCGTGTGATCGTGTCGTCCTGCGAACGATAGTAGGGTACCCACGCGACGCCGAGCAAATGGGTATGGATATCCGTGCTCTTAGGCCGGACCACGACTTCCGCAAACTCCTCTTCCTGAGCATCGAAGGCCGTGGCGAGCTTGTCCACTTCATTTTCAAATTCCTGGTTAACTTCCTCGAGCTGCTGCCGCACTTTGTCGGCGGCTTCACGCGCGCGTTCCACATCTCCCCGCTCTTTCCCCAAGCGACCGGCGCGCCGCACCGCTGTTCCCACCCGGCTGGTAGTGGTTGTGCTGACACGCTTTCTGCCCAGAAACGCACCCAACACCGCCGCACCGACCGCGATAGCGGTATCCAGCTTGGTTTGTTTCGATTGCGCTTCTTCAGTCTCGATGCGTTGCTGCGCCCGCATCAGGCGATTCTCCAGAGTCGTAATCTTGGATCCGTATTTCTTTCGCAGTTTTCCCATTTCAACGTCGCGTTTTTCGTGCGCAAGAATCTGCAGCCGAGCACGAAACTCGCCCTCCGTTTCGCCGGGATTGGACACAAGCTTAAAAGTCGGACTCTTGTAAAGGACCAGGGCCTGATCGTTGCGTATCCAGCGTTCGTATAACTTCTTCCATGCGGAATAGTTCGCCACCATCATGGCCGCGTTTGCGATTTCCTCGAACTGCGCCTCGTCCACACCGGAACGTTGTAGCTCGTCCGGATCGAGATCAGTGATCTCACTGGCAGTCCAATCCACCGGTACCGTGTCGTCCACAATCTCGGTCAAGGCAACGATGCGCCGTTGATGGTTGACGTTGTATCGGGCGCTCGTGTAGGCGACATCGGAAGCGCCGATGAGCTGGGGATGATAGACCAAGGCCTGGTTGTCTTCCGATCTTCGCGCTAGCGGCAGATAGTATTGCTGCACCGATGGCGGCAGGATGGGGGCGGCGGCGTGCTGATCCCGCAATCTTGGCGGCGGCGTGGGTGGCGACGCCTCTGCCTCGGCGGCAACGGGGTGATCCGCCATAATGGTCTTGATCTGGTCGCGGGTGAGAGGACCCGAAAGATACGACATCACCCAACGGGTGCTGAAGACCTCGGGTTTGTTTTCGTGCACGTTGTGCAACAGGAAGCGTCTCGAACCCAACCCCGCGAGGATGCGTTCCATCTTCGGCCGGTCGAACGCCTGGCCCGCGGCGGCGCCCTCGAGTCCCTCCATGACTCGCGCCTTGTCGCGTTCGGTCTGCAGCCGCCCTATGAACCAGGTGCCGGTGTTGGACAGGCCCTTGTAATCGAGGTCCACCGGGTTCTGGGTCGCCAGGACCAGACCGACGCCGAACGCTCGCGCTTGTTTGAGCAGGGTCAGAAACAGGACCTTCGAGGGCGGATTCGCCGTCGGCGGAAGGTAGCCGAAGATTTCGTCCATGTAGAGAATCGCCCTCAGGCTCCCCGTGCCCGGCTGCCGGCGCATCCAGCTGATGACCTCGTTGAGCAGCATGGTGACGAAAAACATCCTCTCCGAGTCCGACAAGTGCGCAATGGAAACCACGGACACGCGGGGCTTGCCGTCGGCACTGTACAGCAGGCGGGCGGCGTCCAGGGGTTCGCCCTCCATCCAAACGCCAAAGCCCGGCGCCGCCAGCAGGTTGTTGATGCGCATCGCCAGGGCGAAGCGATCCTTGGGCGGAAAAAAAGACTCCAGATCCATTACACCGATACGCTCGATGGGCGGCTTCTGGATGGCGGCGATCAATCCCGGCAGATCGAGATCACGGCCGGCGTCCCAGGTCGTCTGCAAGATGTTGGCGAGGAGGATGTGCTCACGGCTGGTGAGCGGGTCCGCCTGTATGTCGAGCAGTGCAAGGATGCTGGTTGCCGTCGACATGACGCGCTCTCGGTAGAGGTCCCGGTCCTCGCGCAATTCCGGGGGCGGGGCGGTGAACGATTGCAGCACCGATATCGCCAGCCCGGCGGCGCTGCCCGGGGTGTAGATGGCCATATCGACGCTGTCGTGCAGGCGCCGGATGCGCTCCGGTGTTTGACCCCAATCGCCCAAACCCTTCTTCCACAAGTGGGCCTGGTCGGCGGCGTACTGCTCGATGGTTTTTCCGTTCGTGGCCGCCTCTTGCGGATTTACCCACGGTTGAAAGTCCTGTGGCCGGAGTTCGGGAAAATGCAGCAGGATATTGCCGAGATCGCCTTTCGGGTCTATGGCGATCACCGGGATCTTGTCGATAGCTGCCTCTTCCAACAAGCCGATCCCGAGGCCAGTCTTCCCGCTACCGGTCATGCCGATGATGACGGCATGGGTAGTGAGGTCTTTGGAATCGTACAGGACTAGCTCTTCTTTGAGTTTATTTTCCTCCAGGTCGAAGGCCTTCCCGAGATAAAACGTACCCAGCTTCTCGAAATCCTCCATCCGTGCGTCTCCCGTGTCTCGTTCGTCAACTCACTATGTTACGTTTTGATCGGTCGGCGTCAATCTGAGTACGGTTGTCAGAATTTGCGTTGTCGGCGGGCGCCCACTGCTTACGATACAATGTAACGATCATTTACAACGGAAGCGAACAAATTAGCGTGAGGCGATTATTGGCGTTGGCGGGGCTGGCACTTTGCACCGCCGGGGAGCCGGTGTCGGCGCAGTCCGACAACTGGGGGTTCATGTACGATAAGAGCTGGGTGCGTTACCTCTATCCACAGGACGAGGAAAAATGGTGGTGGGACCAGGCTTGGTGGGACGACGGCAAACTGGATGTCCCGCGCAATTATGAAGTGACAGTAGAAGAAATCAGCTACCAAAGCGGGGATACGGAGGTTCCGGCTTATCTGTTCCGGCCAAAAACCGGAGAAAAATACCCCGGTATACTGTTTCAGCACGGCAGGCGAGGACTCGACGACTTGACGCTGCGCCATCCCAAACGCCTCGCCGCCCGGGGGTTCGTAGTGCTGGCGCCGGACTTGTGGCTTGCCCGGTTCATAGACAAATTCCCCCTGGAGCACGACGCCACCGTCGAGCAAGATGCGGCAAACGGCATCGATTTTCTACTCACTCTGCCTTTCGTGCAGGGAAGCAAGATCTGTACGGTGTCGCATACACGCGGAGGTTACATCACGCTCAAAGCATTGGTGTCACTCGGCAGACAAGACGACAAGGTGGCGTGCTGGGTGTCGTACTATCCGCACCTGCAGGATCCCAACGCCCCCGAGCCCATGCAGATCTACAAATACGCCCCCGAGGCCGAGGAGCTGAAAGTACCCGCTCTGATTTTTTTCGGCGAGCACGAACAATATCAGCGTCACCGACCGATCATGTTCGTCTACGAATCACTCAAGCAGAAAGGACGGGACATCCGGCTCATCGTCTACCCCGGCGTCGGCCGCGGGTTCGAATTCCGACCGCGCCACGTGCGCACCCTCGCCGACGATCTGGCGGCAAAGGACGCCATGATGCGCACCGCTGCTTTCCTCCGTCGACACTTGCAGTAACGGCAGCCAGCCCAGGCGGCAAACACAACAAACCCCGGTTCGCGAGGACCGAGGTTCTTCGCAAATCAAAGCCTGGCAGTCGACGTCCGTGGACGGACGAGTGTCGCGGAGCGCAGGGAAGCGCGGCAGCGGCGTCCTGCTTTCAATAAATGAATCAGGACACTGCCGCGAATGGTACCACCCACATAAAAAACCCCGGTCCTCGCGAACCGGGGTTCTTCGCAAATCAAAGCCTGGCAGTGTCCTACTTTCACACGGCGAATGCCGCACTATCATCGGCGCTGAGCGTTTTCACTTCTGAGTTCGGTATGGGATCAGGTGGTTCCCACTCGCTATGGCCGCCAGGCGAACCGTTCGCCGAACCGGGACAGATTACAAATCTGTCCCGGTTCGAAGCGATTTGGTCGCAGTCAAGGTGCATGGTTTGTTGCTTGCCAACACTACACTCAAACTGCTTGAGTGTTATATGGTCAAGCCTCACGGGTTATTAGTACGGGTTAGCTTAACGCCTCGCAGCGCTTCCACATCCCGCCTATCAACGTCGTAGTCTACGACGACCCTTCAGGGACCTCGCGTGTCCAGGGAGACCTAATCTTGGGAGGGGCTTCCCGCTTAGATGCTTTCAGCGGTTATCCCGTCCGTACATAGCTACCCAGCAATGCCACTGGCGTGACAACTGGAA
>CAMYIN010000093.1 GCA_947258495.1 uncultured Gammaproteobacteria bacterium | reverse complement strand
AAATTGAGCAACACGCGGCCCATGATGGTGCGGTCAGGAATAAATCTTGGGTTGCTGGGCTCCGATTGCTGTATGTTGTCGTCCTGGTACAGAAACTCTTCGTCAAATAGATTTTTGAACTCCAGGCTCAGGATACCGCGACGACGCGGCAGACGATATCCGACGGCGGCATCCACCACCACAAAGTCGTCGGTGTTTTCGCTGAACGTCGACGTCGGCGCCAGTTCAACGTCCTGATTCACATAGGTTGCGCCGATCTCGGCGAACAGACCGGCGGCCGGGCCCTCTCCTCGGAAGTAGCTCACGAAAACCGGCACACTCGTGGTGTCCACTTGCGTCGGCAGATCCAACCCCAGCGTATCTATGCGTTCAACGCGTTCGAACTGCACTTCGGCGCGTACCGCCCATTGCCAATGGGGTGTCCAGTAGATATAAGCACGATGGAATTCCTCGTCGTAGTCCTCGACGGTCACCGTTCTTGTAGTGACCTCCAGGTCCGGCACTTCCAACTCCCGCTTGGAAAGCTCGATACCGGCGTATACGCCGCTCGACAAGGGACTGCGCCGCTGCGGTTGCTTGACGGTCACATCCAGGCCGACGCCGTAGCGCTCGGACTTGGTGCCGTTCACGTCGTCGAAGAACTGGGCGAAACCGGCGACCTGCGTCGGCTCCAGGGTCTGCTCGGCGATCAACGCCCGTTTCACCGTCTCCATGTAGGCGGCGCGCAGGCGCGCTTTGTCGGTGACGTTCCACTGTACGCCTAACTTGGGACTGGTCTCATCCACATCCAGGAAGTCTTGTTCCACCGAGTCATAACTGGCACCAACCGTCCACGTCGCGTCGGCAGGCTGATTCACATTGACATACAGGTAAGCATTGCGCTGTTCGTTGGTGGCTTGGGTCAGGGTGGTGATCGTGCAGTCACCGAAAAATGGCGGTGCGGGAGGGCAGAATCCACCTGGAAACGTCGGGCTCAAGTCTATTACCTGTCGCTGGTCGAGGTCGATGTCCGAAGCGCCCAGGCCGGCGGAAATATTGTAGCGATCACCGCGAAACAGGTACTGTCCCTGAAGGTCGTCACCCTGGGTCTCCAGATCGTCGTTGATAGTCGGCACCATCGGCCGGATCAGATCAAACGATTCTTCACGATCGGATTGGATGAAGGAAAGCAGAACATCGGATTGCGGCGACGGCGCAAAATGCAGGCCGGCTCGCCACAGGTTCGATTCCACGCGGCGGCGGTCGGATATGGAAAAATCGTCGGGATCGAAGTTGAGCCGCAGGTCCCCTTGATCCGTTTCCCGCTCCCGGTATTCGAACTGGATGTCGAGTTTGTCCGTCAGCGCGGCTTGGGCGAATAGATTCGCGATATCGTGCTCTACGTCATTGTTGACCCGGAATCCATCGGACTCGTGGTGAAAATACCCCACGCTGTAGGAGAAACGATTGATAATGCCCGACAAGACCGCCTCACCGGCGAGGGTGTCGTTGTTGCCGACCAGAGGTGCAAGAATCAGGCGATGGCCGTTACGTTCGAACATGGGTGTGAATTCGTTGAACGCCGCCTCCGCCGGCCCCGCTCCGGTGATGATATTGAGATCGATTTCCGCATTTTGCGGCTGTACCGGATTGGTGTTGATCGGCTGCAGCAACTGCGACTGCAACAGCGCACTGGCACGGGCGACTTCGTGACGAGGGCGCGCCGCGAAGCTGTCGGACAGGAAGCGCAGCGCGGAGTGGTTCGACGGATCGAAGGCGAGGGATTTCGCGCTCTCGACGACGGCGAGTTGCTGGAAACCGAGATCGTCGTAGACACGCGCCTGGGTGACGCCTCTCACGGCCCGATCCGAATCCAGGTTGGGTCTCGAGCGGTAAACGGCCCGGTTGTCGTTTCTATCGATGGACGCCTGGAGATCCGCCAGCGCCTCGATCGGCTGGTTCTCGGCGTGCAAGCGGATCGCGTCGTAAAACCAGGGTGTGGGATCGTTGGGATCCAACGCCTTCGCCGTAGCGAGCTGCCGCGCGTCATGGGGGCTGCGCTTCTCCTCGAAATAAGCCTTGCCGAGATAGCTGCGCACCAGGGAGTTGTTCGGATCGAGAGTGGCGGCGATTTCAATGTCCCGCCGCCCGGCTGCAAGATCGCCGCTGCGGATTCGCGCCAATCCCAGGCCCAGACGCGGCAGCGGGTCGGCCTGATTGCGTTGTATCGCATTCTCGAACGCCGTTTTCGCCGCGTCGATATCGACCCGTGTCAGGTGCGCGAACCCCAGCACCGATTGCGCCCGGGCCAGGTCCGGGTCGCGCTCCACGGCGTTGCGCGCGGCGTTCAGCGCCTTACCGAGGTCACCCTCGGACAACCACAGCTCGGATAACCGGGCCCAGGCCAGTGCATTGTTCTCATCCAGTTCGACCGCCTTCTCGACGCTTTCCCTGGCGAGATCAAGCCGTAAACTCGCTTGCTGCGCATAGGACAGCGCAATAAGTGCAACCGCCGACTCCGGGTTTGCGGCGACCGCGTCACGTGCCAGTTGCAGCGCCTGCTCATTGCGGTTCTGGGCGACGGCGATAATGCTTTGCAGCGCCAGGGCGCCGACCTCGTTAGGGTCTTTGCGCAGTGCGTCTTCCAGTAGGCCGCCGGCCTCGTCTACTCTGCCCACCGCGAGCAACTCCGCGGCTCGGCGCGTGGCCGCTGACGCCGTTTCCCCGGCGCCGATCGGCGGATAGTACAAGGCCCACTGCACCGCATCGCGGGGGCGCACCACGGCCTGTCTCCTCGGCGCCTGGCCGGCGGCAGTGACTGCCGACTCGTTGCCCGCCAATCTTACCTGCCCTAATTTATTGCTCGCCGTCACCCGGCCTTCGAAAACACTGATGACGGCGCGATCCACGTCGACGCGCATGTAGAACTCGGTGCCTTCGACCGCGGCGTTGACCACCGGCGTCTTGATTTCCAGGGATCGCGGCGCGGGGGTCAACAGGTTGAGCGCCCCTCGCAGCAGATCGAGCA
>CAMYIN010000092.1 GCA_947258495.1 uncultured Gammaproteobacteria bacterium | reverse complement strand
CCGGGCGTATCTGTAGAAAATCACCGCCAGCAGACCGCTGCAGCGCCGCGACCTGGAGCGCTACCTCCTGCTCGTCAACGATCTTCCCGGCGTCGGCGTGCATTACAAGATTCGTCCCCTCGAGCAATCGGGAGCCTACGAATTGATCGCCATTGTCGATGCCAAGAGGCGCCGCCTCAAACTCGGGATCGACAACCGTGGAAGCGAACGTCTGGGGCCGCTGCGCGGCTACGTATCCGCCGACCTGTATTCGCTATTCCGGCGCCAGGAACACGTCGGCTTGCGCCTGCGTACTGCCGGGGACACGCAAGAGCTTCGCAGCGCCTACGTCGCCAGCGCTCTGCCGGTCGGCTCTGAGGGACAGCACTTACTGGTGTCCGCTTCCTACGCCGACGTCGAACCCGGCGGAGACCTGCGCGACACCGAAACCGAGATCACCGCCGAGCGCTTCATGCTGGGGTACGAATTTTCCGCCCTCCGCCGCCGCGGCCGATCCCTGGTGTTGCGCGGGCGGTTGGGACTCTACAACTCGGAGGTCGAGCAGCACGGGTCGCGCACGCGGGCGGACGAGCTTCGCAGCGTGCAACTGGCCGGAGACTTTATACACTCGAACAAAAGGTCCGCGGCGCGTGCGTTCGTACAGCTCACCCAGGGTATCGACGGCCTGGGCGCGGGCAAGTTCACCGCACCCGGTCGCTCCAACGCCGACCGCGACATCGACTACCTGAAAGGCGAGATGGAGCTCACCTACGTCACCGATCTCGATCGTGGCCTGAGCCTGCTGCTGCAGCTCATGGCCCAGTACACCGACGATATCCTGCCTTTTTCGGAATACTTCGTCTTCGGCGGTGCGCACACCGGCCGGGGCTACGATCCCGCGGAGATCAGCGGTGACCGCGGCGCTTCGTTGAAGATGGAGCTGCGCTACGACACCCGGCTGCGCATCGGCCCGGTGTTCCCGATCCAGTTCTACGGCTATTACGATGTCGGCGCGGCATGGCAGCGATCCCCGAGTCGAACCTGGGAGCGCGAATCCGCCGCCGCGGCCGGCGCCGGCGTGCGCTTCAAGTTGCAGAAATCCGTCAACGGTTACTTCGAAGTGGCGAAGCCCCTGACCCGGCCTAGCGAGGAAGACGGCGACGATTTCCGCGTCTTCGCCAGATTGGAGTTTGTCTTCTGATCAGGAGCCACCTGGGCATGGATCAAAAAACGGAAACCGGGAACACGGAATCTGCCAGGACCGAGGGAAATCGGCGAAACTCCGCGCCCGGCGCCAGGTTCTGGAGCCTGCGGAGCAAGATCAGCCTGTTCGTGCTCGCGGCGACGCTGATAACCACGATAGCGGTTTCCTTGATCTCCGCCCATTCCACGCGCGAATTCCTCTACGGCCGGGTGGAGCAAAAGCTACCGTCGCTGCTCTCGCAGACCGGACAGAAGGTCAAGCTCTGGTACGACCAGCGCCTGCACGAGATCTTGGTATTCGCGGGGGCGCCGACCTTGATCGAGACCGTGTTCGAATACACACGCCAGGGAAGCAGCCACAGCGGCGCCGAGACAGAGCGATTTCTGAGCTACCTTCTGGAACGCTCACCGCAGTTTCAGGCACTCTTCGTGCTCGACCGGGAGTACCAGCCCCTCGTTTGGATCGGACGTTCCGTCACGCTGCCGCACGACGCATCCTTCGCCGAGCTCGGCGGCTCACGCGGCCGGCTCAGCGACGTCGTCCCGGTCGAAGACGGCGTCGTACAGATCGTGACCGCGCCGATGAAGCGGATGCAGGAGGAGGACATCGGTGTTCTCGGTGCAATACTTGCTACCGATACGCTGCGCGAGCAGTTGACCTCGGAGGAACTGTCCGGCTCCGGTCTGATCTTGTTGATCGACAACAATGGCAATTATATATCCTCCAATCGCCCGATCCCGGAAGGCTACGATACCGCCTCGAACGTGCCCACGAGTTCGCGAAAGCCGGTGTTGCGGGAGTATTTCAACCGCGATCAGCGAGTTCTCGGGGCCAATCTGTTCATACCGGAAGTTAATGCGGTATTGGTCGCAGAGGAGCCGTATTCCGTAACCTTTTCTCCGGTGTCGAACATCTTCTGGCGGACCTTGGCGATCAATTTCGGTATTGTGGTCCTGTTCTCCTTCGCCGCCCACCGCATCGCCATGTCCATCAGCCGACCCATAGACGCCTTGTCCAAGGGCGTACAACAGATCGCGGAGGGAAGAACCAACGTCATGATTTCGGAGACGTCTTCCAACGACGAGATCCGGATACTGACCCGCGCCTTCAACCGGATGACTGAGCGCCTGGATGAAAAGACCAAGGCGCTGCATCGTTTGTCGGTCACGGACGGTCTGACCGGTCTGTACAACCATCGATTCTTTCAGGCCTATCTCTCCCGCGAAGAGCGACGCGCGAACGGGGACCATAAAGACCTGGCGTTGATACTGTGCGACATCGACAACTTCAAGACCTGGAACGACAGGCTCGGACACGAAAAGGGCGACCAGATCTTGCGCAAAGTGGCGAATATTCTCCAGACTCGTTGCCGGGAGTCCGATTTGGTCGCCCGCTACGGCGGTGACGAATTTGTCGTCGTCAGTCCCGGTATCAAGATCAGCAGTGTGTTGAAGATGGCGGAGAAACTCCGGGGCGTGGTGGCGGATACGGTGTTCTTACCCGAACTCGGGCCGAAACCCGGCGCCATCACGCTTTCGATCGGCGTTTCCGCCTACTCGTCGGACAGCAAGACCTTTTTCAACGACGCGGATCGCGCGCTGTATCGCGCCAAGGAGGCCGGAAGAAACTGTGTACGCACCATGGGCGTAAAACAGGTGGGACGTACGGCCTGAATCACTTCTCCCCGGATGCTGCGTCCGGTTTTTCCGGGGCGTCGCGTGCAACCAATCCACCGTGTATCCACCCTACCTCACCGGCGAGCGTGCGTACCAGCAGCCAGTTTCCGCTGCGGTCCTCGCGGAACAGGGGCGCGCCCCGCAGCTGCGTGGTGATGAC
>CAMYIN010000091.1 GCA_947258495.1 uncultured Gammaproteobacteria bacterium | reverse complement strand
TCATGAACCTGTTGAGCCGGGACAACCTCATCAATCAGACCGTCACCGCCGCCGACGGCAGTTACGATTTTCGCGTCACCGTCGGCAACCTGGGCGCCGCCGCGAGCTACACCGTACAGGTCGCGCCGGAGAATTTCGCAGCCCCAGTCCCGCGCGGGTCTATCGGCGACAGGGTCTGGTTGGACGCCGACGCCAACGGGCTGCAGGATGTGGACGAGCCGGGGTTGGCGAACATCAAGCTGATCCTGCGCGATGCCGCCGATCAGGCCCTGGCGGTAACGCAGACCGACGCCAACGGGCAGTACCGATTCAACGATCTGGCACCGGGCGACTATCGTGTGGACGTCGCCGACGCCACAGTGCCCGCCGGCCTGACGCTATCGGCGGGCTCCGACCCGAGCTCGCCGATAACCATCAGCGTCGCGGCCGAGCAGATCGACGATATCGATTTCGGCTACATGAACGCCGACAACGCAATGATCGGCAACTTGATCTGGACCGACGTCAACCGGGACGGGAATCGCCAGGCCAACGAACCCGGGGTCAACGCGGTCACCGTAGATCTCATCGACGTCGGCCCCGATGGCGTTGTCGGCGGGGGTGACGACAGCTTCGCCGCGAGGACCGAGACCATAGGGGGCCGGTACCTGTTCACCAACGTATCGCCGGGACGCTATGTCGTCGAGGTCTCCGACCTTCGCGGGCGGCTCAACGGTTGCGTGCTCGTCAGCCCGCCGGACGGTTTCTTTACCACCGACCGCTCCGCACCGTTCGTGGTCAATCCGGGAGACGCGTTACTGGACAAGGACTTCGGTTACTTCCGTGACGACCTGCCGGTGATCACCGACTCGGTGTGGCTGGACACCGATCGCGACGGCGTGCGCGACCCCGACGAGATCGGCATCGCCAACGTCACGGTCAATCTGACCGAGGACCTCGGCATCGAGGGCAGCGACATATCGCTTGCCGTCGCGACCACCGATGCCAACGGCGTATTCACGTTTTCGGGACAGGTCGACGGCGACTATCGGTTGATCCTGACGGGAGTCAACGGGGTACTCGCGGGCCTGCTTGCGACGACGCCGGCTGCGCTGAACGGGCAGGCGGTCACCGTGGCGGGGCTGGACGTCAGCGGTAACCATTTCGGCTTCAATGTCGCCGGACAGCTGGCGAACGCAACCAGCACCACTCCGGGCGGCCCCGCCCCGCAGCAGATCACCGATATGGTGCAGAGCAACGACGTGCTGACCTACGATTTCGGTTATCAGCTGAACCCATTCGTCGTCGGCGACGACGTCTTCGAGGACCTGGATCAAAGCGGCCTCCCCCGCGATCCCGGCGAGCCCGGAATCCCCGGTGTTGTCGTAAATCTGCGGAATGCGGAAGGCGCGTTGATCACCAGGACGGTCAGCGACAACGACGGCAAATACGGTTTCGAAGTGCAAGCCGGGGACTACACGGTCAAAGTCGCGGAACAGAACCTATCCATGGATGCGCGCGGGGCCGTCGGAGATCGTGTGTGGCTGGATCTCGACGGTAACGGTCTCGACGACGCGGAACCGGGAATCCCTAACGTCAGCGTAGTCCTCTACGACGTGATCACGGGTGCCGCGGTTGCCGCCACCGGGACCGACGGCAACGGATTTTACCGTTTCCGCGATCTTTCCCCCGGCGATTATCGAACCAGCGTCGTGGAGAGCACGCTCCCCGCCGGCCTCGCCCTATCGGCCGGCAGCAATCCAAGCGTCGCGGTGACGGTGCCCGCAACCGGGGGCGAGTTCCTTGATCTGGATTTCGGCTACGCGAGTCACGCCGGCACCGGCGCCATCGGCGATTTCGTCTGGCTCGACAGCGACGGCGACGGCATCCAGGACGGCGACGAACCCGGCATCGGCGGCGTCGTCGTCCGTCTCCTGAACGAAACGGGTCTGCCGATCGCGAGCGTCGCTACCGTGGGAGGCTATTACCTCTTCGCCGGGCTGCCGCCCGCCACCTACCGCGTGGACGTGGCGGACGCCAATTTCGACTCCGGCGGGGCGCTCGAGGGCCTGAGCTTGTCCGCGGGCGTCGATCCAACCGCTCCGATCGCGGTGGCCGACGGCGATTACCTGCTCGATGCGGATTTCGGTTATCGCAGCGCCGACGCGTTGCACGCCATCAACGACGGCGTCTGGCGGGACGGGAATCGAGACGGTGTGCAGGATGTCGGCGAAAGCGGGATCGCCAACGTGCGTATCGTGCTGGTCGATGCGGACGGCTACACGATCGCGCAGACGTCTTCCGACAGCAGCGGCGCGTTTGCCTTTCCCGGCCTGAGGGACGGTACCTATCGCCTGTACGTGACCGACGTGGACGGTGCGCTCGGGGATCTGCTGGCGACCACGATACCCGCCGTCGCCGGTCTCCCCGTTGCCGTCGCCGGCGCGGATGTGTTCGGCGTCAATTTCGGTTACGGCCCGGGCGGACAGCTGGCGGACGCGACCAGCACCACCGGCGGTAACACGATTTCCCGCACGGTGCTGGCGAACGACGATAGCTTCGATTTCGGCTTCGCCAGCCTGGTCCCACCGGAAGAGTGTGGACCCTGCGAGGGCAAGGTCACCGAGCTGACGCTGAGATACCTCGGCAGCGTTAAGAACGCCCGTGTCGCGGTGAAACAGAAGAAAGACGGCGGCACGGTATTCGACGGAACGGTCCAGCCCGGCGAAACCTTTGCATTTTCCGGCAGCTACCGTGGGACCCTCGGCACCGACGTGTTCATCTATGTCAACGGGCAACTCAACGCTAAGATACACACCAGTTGCTCGCAACCCATCGGGCCCGGATTGGTGGCCGGCGATTTCGAGGTCACCGCGGGTGTCAGCCGTCACGGAGGCCCGTTGTGCCCGTTTGAGGATTGCGTCGATCCCCACGACGACGACGACAGCAGCAGCGACGAAGACAGCGGCAGTGACGACGACAGCGGCAGTGACGACGACGGCAGCAGCGACGACGGCAGCAGCGACGACGACAGCAGCGACCACGGCCGAAGTTGGGGCGGTTACCGCGGCCGGGACGACGCCAGCAGCGACGACGATGCGAGCCGTGAGCACGACACCGCCAAGATCTGCCCAGCGGAAGACGACGGCCGCAGCGAGGACGACGACAGCAGCAGTGACGACGACAGCAGCAGTGACGACGACGGCAGTAGTGACGACGACACCCGCGGCGACGAACGCTCGTCGTCACGATCCAATCGTCATAGCGACCGGTCCACGGCCTTCGCAAACGAACCGAATCGACACGCACGAAATTCGAGGGTTCGGTCCGCCGACCCCCGTCGCCGCTATACCCGGCGCTCCGGAGGGGCGCGGCGAGACTGAATCACCGGTTGTCGACGCGCCCGTAAGACTGCGACGCTCCGCGGTGTCCCGCCGCAGCGCCTCTCAGGTCCCGCCGCAGCGTTCCACCCACGTCTTGAATTCCTGACGAACCATGGCGCGTATCGCCGCAATCGTGCGTTTCCGGGGTCCGCCGATTTCTCCGCAGATGCTCGACTCGCTCGTACACCCGCTTTCACCGGGCGCGGCCGCGGGCGTCGCCCGTGGACGAACCGGGAGTTGCGGTGTCGCCCGAATGACGACGGACCGCGGCGCCGCACCGGGCTCCGACAAGTACCGGCTTTCTCTTCGTAGACAGCGGCGGACGTGGTTGTATACCGCCGACGCGCGACTGGACAATCGCGCTCGGCTGGTGGCGGCACTCGGCGGTGGCGCGGAAGCGGAATCCGGCGAAATCTGCGATGCGCGCATCATCGTGCTGGCGTATTTGAAGTGGGGTGTCGATTGCGTACGACACCTTGCCGGTGAGTTCGCCTTCGCGATCTGGGACGACGCACGGCGCAACATCTTCTGCGCCCGCGACGCCCTGGGGATCAAGCCCCTCTTTTACGCAAGCGCTTCCGCAGTGTTTTGCGCCGCCTCGGAAGAAAGGCAGATTCTGGGGCAACCGGGGTTCTATTTTTCGTTGAAAGAATCCGCGGTGGCGGAATATCTCGCGGGCTATTGCACGCAGGAGCAGGCTTCGTTTTTCGAAGGCCTGAATGCGTTACCCGCCGGCCATATCCTGTCGGCGAGTGCAAAGGGCGTGCGGGTAGAACGATATTGGTATCCGGAAAACCTGCCTACGCTGCGCTACCGCGATCCCCACGCGTATGCGGAGCATTTCCAGGAGATTTTCACTGACGCGGTGTCGGAGCGCCTGCGTGGACAGGACCGCGCCGCCGTCTGCGTCAGCGGCGGCCTCGACTCGAGTTCCGTCGCCGCGGTGGCACAGACACTTCAGGCGGGCGATCGGTTGCACGGCTTTACGCGGACCTCCGAGGCATTGCCCGAATGCGATGAGCGATACTACAGTCGGCACCTGAGCGACGCCCTTGGCCTGGTGGTTGAACCGATTCCGTGCGAGCGTTTCTGGCTGTTCGACGACGAAGACGCCTTTGCACCCCGAGTGGACTCCCCCTTTCTTGCCTACGCGTCCTACGAGCGGTTTCTTCACCGGCGATGCCGGGAACTGGGTATCCGGGTGCTGCTCACGGGTCACGGCGGCGACAGCGTGATCGCCGGCAGCGGTCTCAGCTATCTGGATCAATTGCTGTCTGGGCGGCTGAGCGTGTTTCTGGACATCCGTCGGCACGCCAGGGGAAGCGGACAATCACCGGGGTCGATCGTCGGTCGCTACTTGCTGCGATCGTTGATTCCCGGTTCGTTCAAGGCGTGGGTGCGCGCGCGTTTACCCTGGAGGGACCCGGCAATACCGTCCTGGCTGGAGCCGGCGTTCGCCCGGCGCCTGCAGATCGGCCACTGCGCACGCTCGATGCAGGGCACCGGGGTTCGCGGCCATGGCAGGCGACATCGTATTGCAAAGATACGCGATCTCGGGAGCGTTTCGCGCGCAATTCTCCATCTGGACAGAACCGCCCACGAATACGGCTTGGAGTACCGCCATCCATTCCTCGATCGGCGCCTGGTGGAGTACGCGGTGTCCCTCCCGGACGACCAACTTTTCCGCTGCGGGGAAACCAAACTGGTCCTGCGTGCCGCATTGCAAGGCACGCTCCCCGACGCCATTCGCAGCCGACGAGACAAGACGTACCCGGACGCATTCGTGAACCACAGCCTGAGGGAGGTCAGCGCCGATAAGATCACCGAGATGTTCACCAATCCCGTCTGTGCCGCACGCGGCTTCGTGGACCGCGCAGGGCTGCAGCGTACCTGGCGGCGGTTTCTCGCGGGCAATCCCGCCATAGCAGGTCATACGCTCTGGTTTCCCATCACCATGGAGTCCTGGTTGCGGTCGTCGCCGCTCGTGTGTGCAGGCGATCTTGTATCTCCGGGTGCCGAATTGGGCTAGAATAATGCGCTTTCTCGAGGTCCTCGTTTGAAGCAGAAACACAGCACCGAAGCGCGACGTCGACGGCAACGAGTTCGCGCCAAGAAAAGCTACGCCGCGCCGCGGCTTGTTCCCTGGGGCAGCGTCAGGGAACTGACACGGGGCGCGACCGGGAGTTCCGACGACGGCTTTACCGGCTCCGCCGGCACCTGAGCGGATCTCAGCCCCATCCAAACGTGCGGTTACCCTCCGATCGACATCCGCCCTCTCCGCGCCTGATGGATCAAAGGCCTGAATTGAGCGGGCGCCCGCACTATTACGTGTTGTACGGCTGCAACTGGGAAACCGACCTGCAATTCCGCTCCTTCATGCTGCCGGGGACTCGGCCATCGCAGGCGCACCTCCAGCGAACGGCTACGGTGGCGCCGCCGTCGAGCGCATGCCGCTATGCCAGCAACCGTCCGCAAAACGGAAAACCGCTGCTGCGAATCTATGGCAAGGACGATGAATTGTTGTTGAGTTTTCCGCGGGTCGCCGATTTCCTCGTTACCCGGGACCGCATCGACTACAGTCCCGCCCGCGGCAGTGACGATTCGCTGATCGAGCTTCTGTTCCTGGGTCCCGTCGCCGCGCTGTGGCTGGAGTTGAACGGCATCATCGCCCTGCACGCTTCGGCGATAGTGGTGAACGATTGCGCAATCGTATTCTTACAACAAAGCGGCGGGGGTAAATCGACCCTGGCGGCAAGCTTCCTGAGTCGACAGCAGGCGTTGGTCAGCGACGATGTGCTTGCCGTGTCGGTCACACCCGGGGTCGTACAAGGCATTCCCGGCTATCCGCAATTGCGTTTAGCGCCCGAGATCGCACGCCGATTCGGCAACGACATCGACGCGCTGCCTCAGGTGCACCCACTCGTTGACAAGAAACGCATTGCCATAGGGAAACCTGGATTCGGCAGCTTCTGCCGGTCTCCGCGTCCAATCTCGCGCATCTACGTGCCGCAGCGAGCAGTCAATGGCGACATACCGGTGACGGCGCATGCGCTGTCGCCGTCACAGTCGATGCGAGAATTGGTACGCAGCTCGTTCATCGCCAACGCGGCGGAGGCGTTGAGCTGGCAGTCGCAGCGCGTACGCAAGCTCGCGCTCATCGCCGAGAGCGTGCCCGTCAAGCGACTGACGTACTCGTCTGGATTGCGCTATCTTGATGCCGTGTGCGACGCGGTGCTGCACGATTTGAACGCCACGCATTGAGAGGAGTTTGGCCGTTTTCCATGCTTCGAGGTAGTTACAAACTCGCCCCCGATATCCTGCTGCAGCGGGTGGCCGAAGAGATGGTCATCCTGAATCCGGCGAACGGACAGTATTACGGGCTCAACGACAGCGGTGCACGCATCATCGCACTGTTGTCCGACGGACAGGATCTGGCCTCGATCGCCAGACAAATGCTGGACGAATACGACGTCGAACTTGCGCCGTTGGAGCGCGACATCGAGGCATTGATCGGCGAACTCGCACGACATGGGCTGGTCACGCACTCTGTATAGGAAAGGGAATACCCTACGCCGATTGTCGCGTGAACGGCGCGGCAGCATTGCCCGCGCCTGGCTGGCGTTGACGCTGATCCAGCTGGCGCTGCGCTTCCTGCCTTATCGCCTGGTGAAGACGCGACTCGCCTCCGCGATCGAGACGCCGCCCGCGGCGCAGAATCATCAAGACAGGCAGCATTGCCGCCGACTGGCCGCGGACGTCGCCGTTGCCGCGCGCAACCACTTTCTTTCGGTCTCCTGCCTCGGCAGAAGCCTGGCGTTGCACGCCTTGTGCCGCCGGGCCGGCTGTGCGACGCGCCTGCGCATAGGAGTGTGCCGGACACCGGAGCGCGTCCGCGCACACGCGTGGCTGGAGGCCGGCGGCGAGATACTAAACGACACATCCGCGGTCACGCACACCTTTACGGTGCTCGAGCGCCTACCGGAGCGTCAGCCGATGTTCATTCCGTCAACATGACGACCCCTGCACGAATTGACGGACGTCTCCGACTCCCGGGCGCTCAACGGATCAATAGCTGGGGTAGGTGATGGGCGAGGGAAACTTCTTCAATTCCTCATAGCCCGCGATCTTTTTTTGCGGAATCGTGTCCCTGGAAACGTGCTGGAGCGTGAGCCTTTTTCGCGCAAGCTCCGGTTCGCGATAGCGGTTGTGGATGGGAATACCGTGACCGAGATCCAACACGATTCGCGGTATCAACCGCGCTCCCATGTCCGCCGCCGCGAAGATCGCTTCCCCGGCGCGATGCATGGTGCGCAAGACTTCGTGGTCGGCGTTTTCGATTCGTAACGTCGCGGCGTCAGCGAGACACAGTTCGCGAACGGTCATCTCGTGTCGAATCACCTCCGTCCACGAACACGAATACTCGCCCACACGACCTTGGATTCCGGTGGGCCTGTACGCCGATAGGGACGGGCGCGTTCCGTACAACCGCCTCTCCAGACCTCGGGTGAAAAGAATGATCTTTTCATGATCCTCGGCGGGTGCCTTTTTCAATTTCGTCGCCAACTCCCGTTGCAGACGCTGTCGACCTTCGTCGAAGGATCGAAACAAAGACGGAGTTAGTTCGAAGAATCCCGCACCCGATTCGTCCAAGACACGAAAAGTCTGTCCCTCGCCTTCGAACCAGAATCTGTATTCCCTGCCAGTGCTGCTGGTGCCGGACAACATGACCTTGCCCTGCGCAACATAGATATCGAGGTTGCCCCGGATTTCGTCGCTTGCGGCGGCAACGGGGTCCGTCCTCGTATCCGGATCGGTCCCGTCGGCAAGCTGTGCCGGCAGCGGCGGCAGGTAGCGCAAAAACAGATCGGCGCTGGCCGCCTTACCGACGCAGGCGAGCACAACGCACAACGCCCATGGGATGAACGCCCGAATCCGCGTCAACACCTCCCGCCTGGAGATACGCGGAATCGGTGGCTGCAGGTCGCCGCCAGGCACCGGCTAAAAGGGGATGCGCGGCATCTCGGGCCGATTGCCGCGTTCGGGCCTTTGTGCCCGGGTAGCCTCGTTTTCCTGCGGCGACCGCCTCCGCCGGACGTCGCTCCGGGCTTGTTGTCGTCTCCGCGCCGCAATAGCCGGCGCTCTCGGCGACCGGGCCCGTGCTTGGGCCGGTACATCCGGCGTCTTCGGCGATTCGAGGTCGGGGCGTTCGAGGCTGAGCTTCTCCAAACGTTTTCCGCGCTCGATGATGACCCGGTCTTTTTCTATCGAATGCAGCTTGGCGTCGGTTCCGTCGATACGATCGCCGATGGCGTAACTCCGGTCCGGAGCGGCGTCCGAGGCGATCACGGCACGTCCGTTGAGGTCGCGATTGCTGGCCATCACTCCCAGCAACGTCAGGCGAAGCCGCGTCTCCGGGGCCTGCTGCACCACCGGTTTCGGCTTTGCCGCCACACCGAACAGATGCGCCGCGACGATCTGTTTCACGTCGTAGTCCCCGGCAGGCGTATCCGCAACCGTCTCGACTTTCGTATTCCCGGCGTCCCGACCGGCGGACATCCCCGGAACGAACCGCTGAGCGACGTCGAATATTACCCAACTCAAGATGACGATGGCGGTCAATAAGGCCGCCGTGGGTAAATAATTCCTGGATGCCATTGTATGATTGCCTGAAAGACGGTTGGACCGCTTACATTGGGTTGTTCATTCTCTAACACTAAGAAATATAACAGAAATCGGCGCGCTTTCAGGTGAAATCGTGCGCCAACGCGACATCGGAGGACGTATGCGGGCGTTGAGCCCCCGCGATCGAACCCAACTTCGAGCCGCCTGCGCGCAGGCCGTCACCGGCGGGCTGGGCCGATTGCTCGAGATTGTGGAACGAGGCCCCAGCGAAGGATGGATCGCCTATTTCGTGGAGCAAGGCATTCATGTCTTGCTCTATGAAGCCTGTTCAAAGATCGCCACTGAGACCATGAATCCGGCCCTGCTCGCCGAACTGCAGCGGCAAAGCCATCGAGAGACCGCCCGCAGCCTGGCGCAGGAAGCGGAAATACGAGCCCTCGACGCGGCCCTGATCGAAGCCGGAATACGCTGCCTGGCTCTCAAAGGCACGCCGCTGGCCTACAAACTTTACGCCTACCCCGCCTTACGCCCGCGGGTTGATATCGATCTATTGTTTCACGATACCGAGATCGCCAAGGCAAGGCACGTGTTGATGAATCTCGGCTACCGATGCCCGCCACTGGTCACACCGCTGTGGAAATCGGTCTACCTCACGACGCAGATCTCCTGTGTCCGACGTTCGTCAGGCCCGCGGCCGCAGCTAGTGGACGCGCACTGGCGCAGCAATAATTCGCTGCTGTTCGCCGACGTTTTTTCCTTTGACGAGTTGTATGGGACCGCCGATCGCGGCCGTATGCCGACGCAGTCCATTACCGCACCCAGCGACCCGCACTGCCTCTGGATCGCCTGTTGCCACCGCTTCCTCGATCCGGACAGGGACCGGTTAATCTGGATTTACGACATCCATCTGCTTGCGCAGCGGTTACACGCTGACGACATGCACGACTTGGTAAAGACCGCGATCGAACTGCGTCTGGCGTCGGTATTGTCCGACGGGCTCCGTGCCGCCCGGCATACGTTCGCGACCTGTATCGATCCCGACGTGCTGCATCGACTGTCGTTGGCGGGGCACGGGCACAAGGAACCCGCGGAGCGTCTGCGCAACGCCTCCACCGCCTGGGGGCGCCGGTTTGCGGAAATGCGCGCCCTTCCGAGCTGGCGAAGGCGTCTGCAGCTGCTGTACACGGCGCTGTTTCCACCGAGATCGTACCTGCAGCTGCAGGGGAACAGTTCGGAGAGAGCACCCTTGCCGTGGTTGTACCTCAAGCGTTTGTGCAAACGCCGTCCCCGTCCTTCACGTTCAACGCGGAGGGACTGATACGCAGGTCAATCGTGCGCGTCCCCCAGGCGCACCCGCGGTATACCGTCGTTACGCTTGCAGTCCGACTGCCGATCCGACTCGGTCGGGAACCAGGCATGCGGAACCCGCACGACATCGGTATCGAACGCCCCGTCGCCGAACAACTGAAATACCCGGTAACCGGGGGCGACGGCGTCCAGCGCAAATTCCGCGCAGCCCGGTTTGTATTGAAAGCACGTAGCGGGAACCCCCAGTAATCGCTGCCGTTGTCGCCAGGTGTCGAAGGCCTGGTGATTATGCCCCCAGGCAAGGATGCGCACTTGCGGGTGTTCGTCGACGATAGCGAACAGGCGCTGCGCGTTCCGCAGAGCCATGGAATCCATCCACGCGCTTTTGATCATCACCGGGGGATGATGCAGAAAAATCAAGGTCGGCATACGCGCGTGGCACCCGAGTTCCAAATGCAGCCGCCGCAACTCCAAGTCCGAGAGACTCCCGTAGTCCTCGTTCGGCACCATCGTGTCCAAAGTGACGATCAGCCACGCGCCCGCCCGGACACTGCGGTTGACATGCGTAGGGGAGCCGGGGCGCAGGGCATTCGTGATCGCCGCGCGATCGTCGTGGTTCCCCGGTATGCACAGCACCGGCACGTTTATGCACCGAAGAATCCGGCTGAATTGCCGATAGCTGTGGCTGTGGCCGTCCTGTGCAATATCTCCGGAGTGGACGATGACGTCGACCTCCGGGTAGCGTTTCCGTATATCCCGTAGCACACGCCGCAGGGATTCCCCGGTGGGTACGCCCAACAGCCGCCCCGAACCGCTCTGCAGCAAATGCGAATCCGAGATCTGAACCACGGTCACCCGTGCTGGATCCGGCACCCCGACGTCAAGGGCTGCGAGCATCGCGCCTCGACCCGTTATCGTCGTGCGTGATAGTCCTTGATGTAGTTCGTCGCCCTTTTGTCATCGCGATCCGCTGCGCTTTGTATCCAGTACAGTCCCAGACCTTTGTTCTTATCCACGCCACGGCCTTCCATGTAGAGCACGCCGAGGTTGAATTGCGCCTTGGCGAACCCCTGTTCGGCGGCGAAGCGATACCACTCCGCCGCCCGTTTCGGGTCGCGCTCCAGGCCCCAACCGCTCTCGTACATGAAACCGAGGTTGTACTGTGCCTCGGGGAGGCCGCGCACTGCGAGCGGCTGCCAGATCTCGATGGCCTTTGTGTACTGCTGGGCGTTGAACGCCTTTTGTCCCGCCGCCAGCAGCGAGGCGTCGGACGTCGCGGTGGCCGTTGCCTTGACCACCTCCTTCTTTACCACCTCCCGAGCCGCCGGTGCCTTTACCGGTAATTCCTGCGAGGACGCACCGCGCACGTGCTCTTCGATCGCACGATCTTGTTGACCAAGCTCTGCGTGGAGTGCCGCAAACGGCCGGATCCAGGGCCGCTGGCTTCGAATCGCCGGCGGCAGCTCGGTTCTTGCCGCCTCCGCTTTGCCGGCGTCCGTAAACACTCCGAAAATCAGTTTATAGCGATCGCGGTCGTCCTGACGCACACGCAGATACGCCACCCGTCGCCGGTCCAGCCGATGCGCGGCAACGAACTTGTGCACCAGCTTCTCGCTCGAATACACCGCCAGCTGCAGCGTCACGTGATCCGGATTCTGGCGCCGTATCCAGTCCTCTCCCTTCAATGCCTCCGTTTCCGACCCGGTGGCGGTGTCCTCGACCGCAGCTTGGTCGGCGGGCTTTTCCGCGGATTGCTCGACCGTCTCCTCGAGGCGTTTCGGTGGTGTTTTCTTCGCGGGTTTTTCGACGGGTTTTTCGGGGGTTCGTTCCGCGGGTTGCTCTGGGGTTTTTTCGGGGACTTGCTCCGCGGATTTCTCGACCGGCTTGTAAGCGGGGGTCTTCACCACGGACGCTTCGGCGGCCTCCTCTTCCGGTCGCTCGTCGATCTTCTTCGCGGCCTTCGCCGTAGCCTGCTCCGCCGGTCTGTCGGCGGCTTTCGTGGCAGCCGTCTTTGTATCCGTCGCCGCCGACAACCGTTCCACCAATTCGCGGGCCCTGGTATCGCCCTGGTCCGCGGCTCTGCGGTACAGTTCCAGCGCCTTGTTTCTGTCCTTATCTACGCCGTTCCCCTGGAGATAAAGCGTCGCCAGATTGAACAGCGATCGCGGGTGGTCTTGAGCGGCGGCCCGGGTCCACCACTCGAGTGCGCGCTGTTTGTCGATATCGACCCCGCGTCCGTCGAGATACGAGGAACCGAGATTGAATTGCGCCGGCGCGTACCCGGCTTCGGCGGACCGACGATACCACTTCACCGCTTCGGGCATATCTTGCTTGACGCCCTTACCTTGGGCGTACAACACGCCGATATTGAACATCGCTATTTTGTCGCCGGCGTCCGCCAGTGGCCGCCACACCTGATACGCCTGTGCGTAGTTTCCCTCGAGATAGGCGTCCAGTCCCCGGTCGAAGTTTTCCTCGCCCCAGGCCTGGACCGACAACAAGACGATGCACAATCCTATAATACGTAATAAATACATATAGATATAGTGACTATCTCGAGTCAATCCTATATAAATTCGGGCGACTGTAGCCGTCGATGCCGGCTCGATCAGAGATCGTATCCGCGCTCCTCGTGCAAGACGATATCCAGGCCCTGCTGTTCCTGTTCCTCACTCACCCGCAGCGTCACCATGGTGTCCACGAGCTTGAGGATGACGTAGGTCAGTACCCCGCACCAAACGATGGTGGCGGCGATACCGACGATCTGCACCGCCACCTGCTCACCGACGCCTACGCCGTCGGCCAATCCCAGGCCGCCGAGACTGGAGGAGGCGAACACCCCGGTTAAGGTCAGGCCGATCATGCCGCCGACGCCGTGCACCGGAAACACGTCGAGGGAGTCGTCGATCTGCAGCACCCGCTTGACGTACTGGGTGGCGGCGAAACACACCACCCCCGCGAGCAGGCCGATACAGAGGGCGCCGATGGGACCCACGAATCCGGACGCCGGCGTGATCGTTCCGAGGCCCGCGACCATGCCGGTGACGATTCCCAGGACGCTGGGTTTGCCGAATTTGATCCATTCACTGAACATCCAGGCCAAAGACCCGGAAGCCGCACCGATGTGCGTGACCAGCATGGCCATACCGGCGGAGCCGTTCGCCGCCACCGCCGAGCCCGCGTTGAAGCCGAACCAGCCGACCCAGAGCATGGACGCGCCGGCGACGGTCATGGTCATGTTATGCGGCGTCATGGGGGTGTGCGGAAAACCGCGGCGTCTCCCGGTCACCAGTGCCGCCACCAGCGCCGCGACTCCGGCGTTCACGTGCACGACTGCGCCCCCGGCGAAATCCATGAACCCCAAGTCACTGAGCCAGCCCCCTCCCCAGACCCAGTGACAGATCGGAAGG
>CAMYIN010000090.1 GCA_947258495.1 uncultured Gammaproteobacteria bacterium | reverse complement strand
CGACCGGAAGGTTAAGGAGAGCAACGCGTATGAATCCTCTAGAACATCGATTTGTCGTCCTAACCCGCCGCAACCGCGACGGATCCCAATCCACCCAGGCAGAGCGCATACAGATCTTGCGTCTGTTCGCCCGCCAGCTGTACGAATTGGGCTATAGCCCTAAGTCCGAGCGCAATCTCAAGCTTAAGCACTACCTGGCCGTCATCAAGTTGTGGAAAGACCAGGGCGTGTCCGATCGTACTATCGCCAATCGCGTCGCCGCATTCCGCTGGGTGGGCGAGAAGACCCACAGGGAGAACGTGCTACCGCCCAATAACGCGGACCTGGGTCTGGGAAAACGGGCCTATAACAACACGTCCAAAGCCAATCACACCCCGGGATCCGCATTGAGAAAGATAAACGATCCGAATATCCGCATCTCCCTGGCGCTCCAGCGGTACTTCGGTCTGCGCCGGGAGGAGGCGATGAAGATCCAGCCCCAGTGGGCGGACCGGGGCGATACCTTGGTCCTGAAAGGGAGCTGGACCAAGGGTGGACGGGAAAGGGAGATCCCGATCCGAAACGCGGTACAACGGCGAATCCTGGAAACCGCCAAAGCGATCGCACAGAACGGATCGATGATTCCCGCCCACCGTTCGTACAAAGAACAGCTGGCCAAGTGGGAGTACGCCACCGCCAAAGCCGGCATCCCGCAGACCCATGGGCTGCGCCACGCCTACGCACAGACCCGGTACCAGGAGCTCACCGGTTGGGCCTCCCCCCACCAGGGCGGTCCGTCCAGGAAGACGCTTCAAGGTCAACAGCGGGAGATCGATACCCAGGCAAGGCTAAAGATTGCCGAAGAGCTCGGGCATTCTCGCATCGGTATCGTGCAGGTTTACCTCGGGAAATGACGCTTACCATGACCGACTCTACAAATGACATGCGCGATTGTCCCAAATTCGAAGGCTGTCCCGCGCCGATCTGCCCGCTCGATCCGGATTGGAAACTCCGCGTCTACCGCAAGGGCGAACCGATCTGCTTCTATCTGCTCGAATACGTCAAGCCCGACGCCGAGGCGCAATCTCAGGGGAGCATAGGGGTGCAAATCTACGCAACGATCGAAAGCACCTCGACGCCATTTCCCACCGCTATGCACCCCTCTCTAGGGCCTTAGAACGGGCGAAACGGACCGGGTCCAGGTTGCGCACATCGCAGGTTTCAAGACCTAGCACCCAGGAGCCCGCTCTGGAGGGACAGCGGAAATTGAGAGATCGGCCTTATGCTGTTGCACACGAAGCGCGAAACCATCCGGGATGATGATGGCGCCATCCCCAATCTTTCGGCGAATCTTCTCGCATACGAGGTGACAGGCAACTCATGGCGGAAGAAGTCATTTTCTTGACCCCGGAGGAAATCGAGGTGCTGACTGGATATACTCGCAAAGCGGAGCAGCGCCGCGAATTGGAGTCCCTCGGAATCCGTTTCCTGGTGAATCATACGGGGCGGCCCGTGGTCATGCGGGCGGTGCTCTTCGAGCGTTTCCGTACCGCTTCACATCATTCCGCGATGCCGGATCTTGCAGCGTTGGAGGCCATCAGTAATGGGAAGACGACGTAAAAGCCATAAGCACCTGCCGCAGCGGGTCTATTTGCGGTCGGGTTCCTATTATTTCGTAGACTATCTCGGTAAGTGGCACAACCTCGGTAGAAACTATGCAACCGCGATGGCGGCGTACGGGCAACTAGCGAGCGACTCGTCTAGTTGTCAGACAGTTGGTGACCTGATTGATCGATACATGACCGAGGTGGCGCCTACCAAAGCGAAGAGAACGCACCAAGACAACCTCAGGCAATCGAAATTTCTGCGGGCGGCCTTTGGCAGTCAAGATCCAAGACGCATCACCCAGCAATCGGTCTATGCTTACATGGACGCTCGCGGTAAGCACAGCAAGGTCCAGGCGAATCGTGAACGTGCGTTGCTTTCCCACATGTACAAGAAGGCAATTCGTTGGGGAATCGTGTCGAGCAACCCTTGTATAGGTGTCGAGCGATTTCAAGAACGGCCTAGAGATCGATATGTGGAAGATTGGGAGTACGACGCTTTTCGAAAATTTGCTGGTCCATTAATAGCGGCCTATATGAATTTCAAATTGCTGACGGGGCTGCGGAAGGGCGACATACTTTCCATACGCCTCGACCAACTGAAAGAGGATGGAATTCATGTCTATGTATCCAAGTCGCGCAAGAGCGTCATCATTGAATGGACCGATGCGTTGCGTCAGGCGGTAGAGACGATAAAGCGTTTACGGCGTCAGCCGCGTGAAGGAGTTTCGCGATTTCGAACGCACTTATTCTGCACGCGCGACGGGCGTCCCTATACCGTGGACGGATTCAGCTCGATCTGACAAAGAAAGATGAAGACGGCGCTGGAGGAGGGGATATTGAACGAGCGGTACACGGATCACGATCTACGCGCCAAGTCCGCGAGCGATACCGACGCCGATCACGCCGCCCGATTACTCACTCATCTCGATCGGAAAACAACGTCGCGGCACTATCGCCGCAGGCCGGAAAAAGTAAAGCCGCTCAAGTGATTTTATTGGAAAGACCCCCTGTTATTGGAAACCTTGACTGTTAAAGGGAATCTAACTTATTGATTTTGGTGGGCCCGCCAGGACTCGAACCTGGGACCGACGGATTATGAGTCCGCTGCTCTAACCAACTGAGCTACAGGCCCTGATACCGGAAAGCGGCCAAGCACGCGTCGTGCTCAGCCTTGTTCGAGGAAGCTGCGAAGATGATCCGAGCGCGACGGGTGGCGGAGTTTCCGCAGGGCCTTGGCCTCAATCTGTCGGATGCGCTCGCGGGTGACGTCGAACTGCTTTCCGACTTCTTCCAGCGTGTGATCGGTATTCATACCGATGCCGAAGCGCATGCGCAATACCTTGGCCTCCCTCGGGGTAAGCGTGCTCAGGATGTCGAGAGTGGCGCCGGACAACCCGGAACCGGTGGCAGCGTCCAAAGGAGCGACGACGTTCTTATCCTCGATGAAATCGCCAAGATGCGAATCTTCATCGTCCCCGATCGGGGTCTCCATGGAAATCGGTTCCTTCGCGATCTTCAATACCTTGCGGATCTTTTCTTCAGGCATGTCCATACGCTCCGCCAGCTCTTCGGGTGTGGCCTCCCGCCCCTTTTCCTGCAGTATCTGTCGCGAAATGCGGTTCAACTTGTTGATGGTCTCGATCATGTGCACAGGGATACGGATGGTTCGCGCTTGATCGGCGATCGACCGCGTGATCGCTTGTCGGATCCACCAGGTCGCGTACGTGGAAAATTTGTAACCGCGCCGGTATTCAAATTTGTCCACCGCTTTCATGAGACCTATATTGCCCTCCTGGATCAAGTCCAGAAATTGCAGACCGCGGTTGGTGTATTTTTTGGCAATAGAAATAACCAGTCGCAGATTGGCCTCGACCATTTCCTTTTTCGCGCGCCGGGCTTTGGCTTCGCCGATGGACATGCGCCGATTCACGTCCTTCAATTCTGCGATGGGTATGCCGATCTCCTGTTCCATCTGCGCAAGCTTCTCGCGTAGGGCTTCGAATTCTTCGACGCGTTTGACCAGGGCTTTCCCTTTGTCCCCTGCGGCCGTCACCATCTTCTTGTGCAGATCGTCATCGGTTTCCGCGCCCACGAAAGTCTTGATGAAATTCTTGCGCGGTATGCGCAGCTGCTTGACGCAGAGATTCATCAGCGCCTTTTCACGCATTCTTACCTGGTCCACCAACTCCCGGATTTGATCCCACAGGGCGTCGACCTGCTTGGGCACGAACTTGATCTCCATGACTTCCCTGGCGAGTTTCTTCTGGATCTTCTTCACCGGATCGGTACCGATACCGTGACGATCGCTCGCGCGCTTCAGGCTTTGGTAATTTCGCCGGATACGTTTAAACCTTGCCAGCGCTTCTTCCGGATCCGGGCCGGTGTCGATCTCGGTGGAAGAGTCGTCGTCATCGTCGCTGTTTCCGGATGCCCGCGCATCGATTTGGGGAACCGGTATCGGCTCCTCTTCCGCGTCCAAGTCAATGAAATCCACGACCAGGTCGGTCAGGCGCATATCCCCGGCTTCGATTTCTTCCGCCATGCGGAGGATCACCGCGATGGTCGGTGGGCAGGTAGCGACTGCCTCGGTGCACTGGCGTATTCCGTCTTCGATGCGTTTGGCGAGTTCGATCTCGTCCTTCCGCGTCAGCAGATCTACGGTTCCCATTTCACGCATATACATACGCACCGGGTCGGTGGTGCGGCCGAACTCGCTCTCGACCGCGGTGGTCAGGGCCGCTTCGGTTTCGTCGTCGTCGGGCGAGTCGTCCTTGAGGAGTAAGCTGTCGGGATCGGGGGCCTTGTCGTGCACCATGATCCCCATGTCGTTGATCATGTTCACGACCGCTTCGATCTGATCCGTATCGTGCATATCCTCGGGCAGATGGTCGTTGATCTCACGGTACGTGAGAAAGCCCTGTTCTTTGCCTTTGAGGATCAGTTTGCGTAGTTCGGATTGCTTCGCTTCGGAGTCCATTGACACCTCATCACCGGGAGACTGTATATTCTGCACAACACACCATTATAGCGTAATAGGTTCTTATCTCATAACTTCGCTTCAAGGCCGATCTCGACTGAGCAATTCCCGCAGTCGGGCCTTTTCCTGCTCGTTCAGGGGTTCGGAACGAGACTTGCTCAGCAGCAGCTTGGTCTGCTCGTCGCGCAATCGGGACCCTAATTTGGCGATCGTATTGCGGAACTCGGATTCGACGTGTTCATCGGGGATCATATGGTCCCAAACCGCAAGTTTTTCAAGGTGAGGGGCTTGATCGGAATCGCGGAAGCGTTCAAGCAACGAGGCGGTGGACAAGCCCGGATGCTCCGTGACCGTATGCACGACTTTGATGAGTACATCGACACCCGGGACCGTCTTGAGTTCCTGCAGGCTGTCCACCTGCACCGCGATGCGCGCCAGGCGGGGGTGCTGGAGCAGAAGGGCGAGCGCTACCCGAACCAGCGATTTGCGCACGGGCTGCGGAGGCCGGTACGGTGCCCGGCTGGGGCTGCGAGCCTCCTCCCGGCCGACCAGGCCCGACAACGCGGTTCGCTGGATCTGCGCCAGATCGGCCAGCCGGTCGAGGAGAAGCTCGCGCAGGGCCCCCTCCGGCACGCGCTGAATCAGGGGCGTCGCCAGCTCCACCAAACGCGCACGGCCGTCCATCCGCGCCAGCTCCACCTGTCCGCAGAGCGTGTTCAAGAGATAATCCGGTAGGGGCGTCGCCGCGCGCAATCGCTCCGTAAACCTTGCCCCGCCTTCCTCTCGCACCAACGAGTCCGGGTCGTGGCCTTCGGCAAGGAAGAGAAACCCGACCTGTCGCCCCGCGCCGATGAGAGGAAGCGCGGTCTCGAGCGCGCGCCACGCCGCCTCGCGCCCCGCGCGGTCGCCGTCGAAACAGAACACGATCTCTTCGGAGTACCGAAACAACCGTTCCAGATGGACGCGCGTGGTGGCCGTACCCAGGGTGGCGACCGTGTTTTGGAGTCCGTACTGGGATAGAGAGACGACGTCCATGTAGCCCTCGACGACGATGGAGAAGCCCTTCTCCTTGATCGCCCCCCGCGCCTTGAACAGGCCGTAGAGTTCGGATCCCTTGTGGAACAGCGGCGTTTCCGGAGAGTTCAGGTATTTCGGCTCGTCGTCGCCGAGTGCGCGACCGCCGAAACCCACCACTCGGCCGCGACGGTCGTGGATCGGAAACACGATGCGATTGCGAAATCGATCGTAGTAGCCGCCCTCGTCTTTCTTGATCAACAATCCACCGACCCACAACAAATGCCGCCGCTTACCGTCGCCGCCCAGCGCGCGCAGCAGATTCTGCCAGCCGTCCGGGGCGTAACCGAGACCGAAATCCGCGGCGATTTCCCCGGTGATGCCGCGGCCCTTCAGGTAGCAGATCGCCGATTCGGATCGGGGGTGGGCGCGCAGCTGGGAGCGGAAGTACTGGTCGGCCTGCTCCATGATCGTGAGCAGGTCGAGGCTTTCTTGCCGAATTTTCGGGTCTGCGGATTCGGTGGGGATCTCCAGTCCGACCCGGACCGCGAGGTTCTCCACGGCCTCGCGAAACTCCATATGTTCGTGCTGCATGAGGAAGCTGATCGCCGTACCGTGGGCGCCGCAGCCGAAACAGTGATAGAACTGTTTGCTCGAGCTCACGGTGAACGACGGTGTGCGCTCCTCGTGGAAGGGGCAGCAGGCCTTATATTCCTTGCCGGCTTTTTTCAGCGGTACGCGCCCGTCGATGATGTCGACGATGTCGATGCGCGCTAGCAATTCGTCGATAAATCCCTGCGGGATCTTACCAGCCATCGGTTTACTCAAGGCCCCTGGTTGTTGCACGTAACGGGATAGCCGGGTACAGCCCCCGGCCACACTTTACACCTTGGAGTTCACAGTTTGAAATTGCGGTGAACGGCTTACGCCGCGCCCGGGTCAGGCGACCTATCCAGCGAGCAGGGCCTTTACCTGTTGGCTGATTGCGCCCATATCGCCGCGGCCTTGCACTTTGGGCTTCAGCGCCGCCATGACCTTGCCCATGTCGCGCATCGATTCGGCGCCGGTCTCGGCGATCGCGGCGCGCACCAGCGCTTCTATCGCGGCGGGATCCAAGGGCTTCGGCAGGTATTGTGCGAGGATCTCGACGTGGCTCTGCTCCTTGTCGACCAGGTCTTGTCGGCTTCCGGCCTGGAATTGCGATATCGCGTCGCGGCTCTGCTTGATCATCTTCTGGATCACGGACCGCACCGCGTCGTCGTCCAGCTCGGTGCGCTCGTCCACCTCGCGGCGCTGAATCGCGGCCCGCAGCAGGCGTATGGTTTCGAGACGCGGGTTGTCCCGGGCGCGCATCGCCGATTTCATGTCGTCCTGGATGCGTGCCTTGAGTGTCACGGCGCCGAGGAAGAGGGTAGGGGGCTTTCAGAAGGCGCGCTGATAGCGCACGCGTTCTCGGTAGGAGCGTTTCAGCTCTCGTTTGCGCGCGGCCGCGGCCTTGCGCTTGCGAATCGTGGTGGGTTTCTCGTAGTGCTCGCGCCGGCGCATCTCGCTGAAGACGCCGGCCTTTTCACAGGAACGGCGAAAACGACGCAGAATCACGTCGAACGGCTCGTCCTGTCTGACCTTCACTTGGGGCATAGACTCTGTTTCCTCGTGACCGACCCTCCAACCGCTGAAGGGGCGCGCAATTCTAAAGTAGGAGCAATGCAGTGGCAAGTTTCGACTTCGTTACCGGGCGGTCCCCCGCCCGCGGGCTGATACAATGTCGGCATGCGGGTTCTGGGATTGGAAACGTCGTGCGACGAGACCGGCGCGGCCGTGTACGACAGCGAGCGGGGGCTGCTGGGTCACCGTTTGTACTCCCAGGCGGCCCTGCATCGCGAGTTCGGCGGTGTCGTCCCGGAGCTCGCGGCGCGGGACCACATCCGCAAACTCCTGCCGCTGGTGCAGGCGGTGATGCGGGACACCGACACCGACGCCGGCGACGTCGGCGGTGTTGCCTACACCGCCGGACCGGGCCTCGTCGGTGCCCTGCTGGTCGGCGCCTCGTTCGGCCGCAGCCTGGCCTGGTCGTGGGACGTCCCCGCGCTCGGCGTGCACCACATGGAGGGCCACCTGTTGGCGCCCATGCTCGAATCGGAGCCACCGTCGTTTCCGTTCGTCGCCCTGCTGGTTTCGGGCGGCCATACCTTGCTCGTGGACGTCGAAGGCCTGGGCCGCTACCGGGTCTTGGGCGAATCGCGTGACGACGCCGTGGGCGAGGCCTTCGATAAGGTGGCCAAGCTGCTCGGGCTCGGCTATCCGGGAGGGCCCGCAGTCGCGCGGGCGGCGGAAAGCGGAGACCCCAACCGGTTTCGATTTCCGCGGCCGATGACCGATCGTCCGGGATTGGATTTTAGTTTCAGCGGTCTGAAGACGTTCGCGCGCAACACCGTGCTGGCCCACCCGCGCGATCCGCAAACGGTGGCGGACGTCGCCTGCGCGTTTCAAGACGCGGCGGTCGACACCCTGGTCATCAAATGCCGGCGGGCGCTGCGGCAGACCGGCCGCGCGCGACTCGTGGTCGCCGGGGGCGTGGGCGCGAACGTCGTTCTTCGTCGGCGCCTGAGCGAGGCGGTGCAAGCACTGAACGCCCGCACGTACTACCCGCGACCGGAGTGGTGTACCGATAACGCGGCGATGATCGCGTATCTGGGTTGCCGGCGCCTGCTGACGGGAGCGCGCGAACCCCCTGCGATCTCGGTTCGCGCCCGCTGGGCCCTCACCGAGCTGAACGCCGCGGATCCTTAGAAGCGCTCACCCCGACCGGGAGCGCATGCGGATACGGTCTTCTTGACGGGCGAGCAGCCTGCGGATATTCCCGCGGTGCCGCCAGAACAGGAGCACCGCCAAAAGCACGCTCATGAAGACGTAGGGAGGGTCGGCAAGCAGACCCCAGGCGAGCAGCGGCGAGACCGCGCTCGCGGTCAACGCGGCCAGCGAAGAATAACGCGTGATCGCGGCGGTCAGCAGCCAGGTGGCCGCCAGCGCCGCTCCCATCCAGGGCGACAGGGCCGTATAGACACCGAACGCGGTCGCCACGCCCTTGCCGCCGCGAAAACCGAAGAACAACGGGTACAGGTGCCCCAGATACGCCCCGCTGGCCACCAGTGCGAGCACGAGCGCGTCGTCGGTCGCGGCGCGGGCGGCCAATACGGGAATAACGCCTTTGAGGATGTCGCCGAACAAGGTCAGCGCCGCGGCGGTCTTGCCGCCGGTGCGCAGTATGTTGGTGGCGCCGGGATTTCCGCTGCCGGTGGTCCGGGGATCCGGTAATCCGAACGCCTTGGCGATCAGGATGGCGCTGGATATCGAACCGAACAGATAAGCGAGAACGGGGAGCAGCCACTTCATTGATGCGCGCCGAGAGTCTCTGTTGATGCTGTGCCAGCGATTGCCGGGTTCCCGCGGCAACGGATCGCCCCGGTATACTTAGCACCCGACGACCACGATGGGAGACGGCGTTGGACATTGTATATCTGCACGGTTTAAAAGTGGAATGCGTCATCGGTGTCTGGGATTGGGAACGGCGCTTGAAACAGACGGTCACAATCGACCTGGACATGGCCGCAGACATCCGCCGGGCCGCCAAGTCGGACGACCTGGCGGACACCCTCAACTACAAGGCCGTTGCCAAGCGCCTGATCCAGTTCGTCTCGGATTCCGACTATCAATTGGTTGAGACCCTGGCGGAGGCGATTGCGCATATCCTGTTGACCGAGTTCGCGATACCGTGGTGCCGAATTCGCATCAACAAAGGCGGAGCCGTGCGCGGAGCCCGCGACGTCGGCATCGTCATCGAACGCGGTAAATTGGATTGACGCGCGCCTACGTCAGCATAGGATCCAACATCGAGCGCGAGAAAAACGTGCGCTCTGCGGTGGACGCCCTGCGTCGCCGGTTCGGAAAGCTGGTGGTGTCGCCGGTGTACGAGAGCAAAGCCGTCGGTTTCGAGGGCGCAGATTTCTACAACCTGGTAGTCGGTTTCGACACCGAGACGTCCTTGGACGAGCTCAATGCGGTCTTGCAGAGTATCGAGGATGCCCACGGCCGGGACCGCAGCGGTGCGAAATTCAGCTCCAGAACTTTGGATCTGGACGTGTTGTTGTACGGCGAGTTGATCGACCACACACCGCCGCACCACGTTCCGCGCTCGGAGATCATCGAGCACGCGTTTGTGCTGCGTCCCCTGAGCGATATCGCCGGCCGCACGCGACACCCGGAGTCTCGCACCACGTTTGCGGAGTTGTGGCGGCGCGCGGAACACCGATTGCAACCATTGAGGGCGGTTGACATCTCCTGGTAGCCGATCGACTGGGCCCGTGACTCAGGGGACCACTTGCCGGCCGCCGTCGACGACGAGGATCTGCCCGGTGCTGAAGGTGGCGTCGCGCACCAGGAACAACACCGCGGCGGCGATTTCCGCAGGCGTCCCCATGCGTTTCAGCGGCGTGCGCGCGATGATCCGCTGCGCCGAGACCTCGTCGGCGTTGTCCTCGGGCCACAGGATCGCGCCCGGAGCCACGGCATTGACCCGCACCGACGGCGCAAGGTCCCTCGCCAGAGACCGTGTCAGCATGATCAACCCGGCCTTGGCGGAACAATATATCGGGTGCGCCTTGAGCGGTCGCAGGCCGTACACGTCGGCGATATTGACGATGCAGCCCCGATTTTTTCTTAACGCCGACGCCGCCGCCTGGGAAAGGAAAAACGGCGCCTTCAGATTCGTTCCCATCAAATCGACCCATTGATCCTCCGTGGCCTCTTCGACGGGGGTGGCAAAGAACGTCGAAGCGTTGTTGATCAGCGCGTCCAGGCGCCCGAACGCGTGGATCGTCTCCAGCATGACGTGCTCCGAGGCCTCCGCTTCCATTAGATCACCCTGCACCAGCGCCGCGGAATCCGGACGCGCGGCATTCAGTTTGCGCTGCAGGGCGCGGGCGTCGTCCGCCGATGAACGATAGTGAATCATGACGCGCATGCCCGCCTCGTGAAGCTGCCGCACGATCTCCCTGCCGATGCGCCGGGCGCCGCCGGTGATCAACGCCGCCTTGTCGGTGAGCGGGTTATCTTGCATTATGCGGGCTCTCGTTGTTTGTCGATGGCAAAATAATAACGCCGTTATAGCCGATCTCCGTCCGATCCAGAAGCCTCATGGTCCACTCCGTCTCCCGCAGGCCCGAATTAGCCGGATTGCCGCCGCTGTCGAAGGAAGAACGACGGCGCAGCAAACGCCTGACCGAGACGCTGGCGGAGGAAATTGATCGTTGCGGAGGCGCTGTCGATTTCGCGCGCTTCATGGAATTGGCGCTGTACGCGCCGGGTCTCGGTTACTACACGTCCGAGGGGCCCAAGCTGGGAGCACACGGAGACTTTGTGACCGCGCCGGAATTGGGAGATCTGTTCGCCCGATGTCTCGCGCGCCAGGTCGTGGACGTATTCGATCACGTAGACGGTGGCTCCGTGCTGGAGGCAGGGGCTGGCAGTGGACGGCTTGCGGCGGGCCTGTTGGCCGAGCTCGAAAAAAGGGAAAGGCCGCCGCACCGCTATCAGATCCTCGAGCCCAGTCCGGCGCTGCAGGCCCGGCAGCGCGCGCTGTTGAAGAACGTCGTCCCCCAATGGTCCGACAGAGTGGAATGGCTGACGGCCTGGCCGCTGGATTTTCGCGGCGTCGTCGTCGCCAACGAACTCCTGGACGCGCTGCCGGTGCGACGCTTCCGGGTCACCGAATCCGGGATACGCTGGCTGGGCGTCGCCTGGGACGGTACCCGCTTCGTCGAGACGGAGTCGTAGACGCTCGCCCCCGAGCTCGCGGAGCGATTCGAACGCCTGGGATTGGCCCCGGGGTACACCTCGGAATGGCACCCCCAGGCCCATGCCTGGGTGCGTTCCGTGGCCGAGGTGTTGGAAGCGGGCGTGGTGTTGCTCGTGGATTACGGTTTCCCCAGCCGCGAGTTCTATCATCCGGACCGCGACCAGGGTACCCTGATGTGCCACTATCGCCATCGCGCGCACACCAATCCCTACGTCCATGTTGGCGCCCAGGACATCACCGCGCATATCGATTTCACCGCCGTCGCCGAGGCCGCGATGGAGTCGGGACTGGAGGTGTTGGGCTACACCCAACAGGGACCGTTTTTGCTGGCGCTGGGATTGACGGAAAGCGTACGGCATGATGAAGAGGGACCGACGCGCGAGCGGCTCGCGCTGACGCAAGAACTAAAGAAACTGCTGCTGCCGTCGGAGATGGGCGAATTGTTCAAAGTGATCGCCCTGGGCAAGAACGTGGCCGCACCGTTGGCCGGTTTCGCGTTGTCCGATCACCGGGAACGATTGTAGTGGATTGGTTGCAGGCATCGCTGCTGGCGGTGGTCCAGGGGCTCACCGAGTTTCTTCCCATATCCAGTTCCGCGCATCTCATACTCGCACCGTACGTGTTTGGCTGGCCAGACCAGGGCCTGGCCTTCGACGTTGCGGTTCACGTCGGCAGCCTGGCGGCGGTACTTGTGTATTTTCGGGGCCAACTTGCCGGCCTCGCGGCGGCCTGGTACCGGCACGTCTCCGCGGGCGACGCCAGCAGCCATTCGCGGCTGGCTTGGGCGGTGCTGCTGGCGACCGTGCCGGTCGCTCTTGCGGGAGCCTTGTTGCAGGGCTGGATCGAAACCCGTTTGCGCACCCCTTTGGTGATCGCGACGACCACGCTGGTGTTTGCCCTTCTGCTCGGCTGGGCCGACCGGCGCGCCGCTCGCGACCGCACGGAATACGCCGTCACTTGGAAGGACGTCGTCGTCGTGGGTTGCGCCCAGGCCCTCGCCCTGGTGCCGGGCACATCCCGCGCCGGCGTTACCATAACCGCGGCGCTGTGGATGGGTCTGACGCGTCAAGCCGCGGCTCGGTTCTCGTTTCTGCTGTCGATACCGGCGATTGCCCTGGCCGGCGGGCGCAAGACCTACGACCTGATCGTGGCGCCCGATCCCGCGCCCTGGATGCTGGTGCTGGCCGGCGCGGTCCTCTCCGGGTTCACCGCGTTGGCGTGCATACACTGGTTCCTCAAGTTCATCGAGCGAATCGGTATGCAGCCTTTTGTCGTCTACCGGGTGGTTCTGGGGATCGCGCTTTTCTGGATCTATTGGTAAGCGGGCGGCGACGAACGACGTTCGCGCACGCGCCACGCGCCGCGGCTCATCCGGTCCCATCCCCCCGCTGGATCTTCTCTATCGCCCGACCGCGGCGCCGGCGGATCTCCTCGGAAATTTCCGCTCCCTGCAGCCGCTCCGCAACGGCCGCGGTGTCCACCGCGTCCGCCGCCCGGTAATAGCTCCAGAGGAGCTCGGCCTGGGGGTAGTCGAGGTCCTCGAAACCGGTGCGCCCGCGCATGTCGGCTTCACAGGCGAGAAGAAACTGCCGCAAGCGTTTCGGCTGGTGAAAGGCGCGCAGGGATTCGAGAAGGCGGACCACGGTCGCAGGCTTCAGCGTGTCGACGCGGTGTACCAGCAGGTGGTGTCGGCACACCGCCAGCGCGAGGTCACGGTAGGCGTTGGGCACGCGGAGCCGGCGGCAAAGCGCGAGGATGGGCTGCAGGCCTCGTTGTTCGTGGCCGCGATGGCGGGGCCACTCCGACTCCGGCGTGTCGCATTTTCCCAGGTCGTGGACCAGCGCCGCAAAGCCCACCTGGGGGTCGTCGCTCAACCGCGCCGCCTGGTCGACGACGAGCAGGACGTGCAATCCACTGTCGACCTCGGGGTGGTATTTCTCGGGCTGCGGCACGCCGAACAGACAGTCGATCTCGGGGAACACGCGCCGCAGCGCGCCACAATCACGTAATACGCGAACAAACAGCGAGGGTCGCGACTCGCCGAGCGCCATGCGCAGTTCGTTCCACACGCGTTCCGGAACCAGGGCGTCGACCTCACCCTCGGTCACCATGCGTGCCAACAGCGATTGCGTTTCCTCGGCGATGCCGAAGCCGTAACGGGCCGCAAAACGGGCAACGCGCAATACCCGCACCGGATCCTCGGTGAAGGCACCGGACACGTGGCGCAGTACGCCGTTGCGCAAATCTTCCTCGCCCCCGAAGTAGTCGATGAGGCGA
>CAMYIN010000089.1 GCA_947258495.1 uncultured Gammaproteobacteria bacterium | reverse complement strand
AACTTCTGGGCCTGGGTAATATCTTGGCCCGCGCCGCGGTATCCACGAAATTTTCCGTTGTCGTCATAAACCGGCTTGCCGTTGACGCTCATCATCCGCGACTCCCCTTCAGGCCACGGGACGACAAACTGGAAGTTCTTGAATTCGCGTTGCATTTCCAGGTCAGCGATGTGCTGCTCCCAGCCGTCTATGGCCTCGTTATGCGGCATGCGCAAATAGGACTCTCCGATGACGGTCCGCGGATCGACGCCGGTGACTTGTTGATAGCGCTCGGAAACGTAGGTCACCGACAGATCGGGTCCGGTTTCCCAGAACCAGTCCGCGGCGACCTCGGCGAAATCCTTGAATCTCTCCTTGGCGTCGTGAACCTGGGCTTCCACCTGTTTGCGTATGTCGATTTCCTGGCGCAACCGATTATTGGTGTTGGCGATCTCTCGAACCTTGGCGTCAACAAGGGTTTCCATGTCGTTGAACAGTCTGTGGCTCTTCATGAGCTGTCCCAAAAAGCTGCTGATCACAACGAGGGTGCGCCGACGCGACACCTGCAGTTCCCCCGACTCGCGACTGTAACCCTGGACGACTACGACCTCACCATCGAAGATGCGCATGGCGACGCACGCCGGATCATCGGCCTCGTGGGGGCAATCGGCATTCGCCACCGGCGGCTCGATCAAACAGTTGCCGCAGCGCGACGAAAGCTCGATATCCTCGAAACACCCGGTGCGGGCGCTCTCCGTCCGCTGCTTCCGGTCCGATGGGGCGGAGCCTTCGGCGCTCGAACACTGGGCACGGACATCCGTGTCGATCCGTCGGTCACGCAGCAATATGATCCTGCAGTTTTCGAAATCCAGGCATCGCACCAAAGCGGTGGCGGTGTGGGACAACAGTTCACCCTCGGTAACCGATCGCAGATCGATATCAGACAGCATTCTGATCGCCGAAAGCGCCTCGACCAGACTGTAGTATTCGTCGCGTAGACGACGCGCCGCGTCGAGGGGGACCAATAATCCGGGTTTGTGCGTCTTGGTCATGGTTTACGCAAACATGCCGGCTAGTTCCAAGACGCCCTCCAGCGACTTGCTCGTCCTTTGCACAACCGCCGCAAAATCCTCCGCGGCTATACCCAGCATCGTCACGTCGGGGAATTGCAGTTCGCCCTCGATATCGGAGGTAAGCATCTGGGCCGCAATCTGTGCTGCCGCGTTCACCAGCATACAGGACTGCCAAAATTCCCCGCGATAGTCGGCATCCCGGTGCCTGGCGATCACCGTATATACCGCCGGCGGGAGCTGCCAGCGTTGGGCCAATGTCGCCCCGCCCTGGGTGTGATCGTACTGCAGAATCCTGGCTTCCGTTTCCATCAGCGTGCATTCCGGATGTTGCGCCGCCTCGGTGAACACCCGGGACATTTCCCGCGGGTACAAGTGAGATAAGACCAACACCCCGATATTGTGCAGCAGACCGCACATGAAGCAATCGTCCGCATCCGGTCTATGGTGGGGCGCAGTAATCCTTGCCAGCGAGCGCGCAACAGTGGCGCTCAATACGGAGCTCGACCAGAAAGTGTGGGAATTGAATCCTGGACAGCGGTGTGATGGAAACGCACCGCTCATAACGATGCCGATCACCAGGCTGTTCACCAATCGAAAACCCAGCACACGCACGATTGCATCGTGCACCGACCTGCACGGGATGCGCTGGGCGAAATAGGCCGAGCGCGCGAGCCCCACGACCCTGGCTGCGATCTCGGGACACGTCTCGATGGCGGAGGCCAGTTCCCCGGCGTCGGTGTCTTCGTTCAAGACGCTCATCAAACGTTGATGGCTTTCGTGAACCGGGGGAAGTTCGCGTAGTTGCCGGATTCCGTGAGCCATGTCCACCGGTGTTACCGTCGATTGCATAACGTCTTCAGCCCAGATATTCCTTTGTTTGAATAACGGCTGTGGGACATCGATCTTTAATCCCGGAGAACGCGCGGGGATCGCGGGCTGGGACTTCAGTTTTCGCCGGATTGGCCGACTATTATCAATAACTGCCGCAATGTGACGTCTCTAGCGAACGAACAGGGAGGCGAGATGAACCGGAAACAACGCTGTCAAACCGACACGGATCTGGTGGCGAGCGCCGCAAACGATCGAGGAGCCAGCGAATTCGACATCTTCAAGGCTGCACACGTGGCTTGGTTCAACAGAAGCGTGAGCGGCCGGGAGATCGAGCATTTTTTTGTCGCGTACCTTTTTTATCGGCAGGCGCCACACTGGGTTCGTCACTACGTGCGAAACCTTGAACCTCGTCTCGAAGAGGACGCGTCGTATCACAGTTTCACGCCGGGTGACTTTGGGTTGCGCGTGTGTTTGCAGCGGATTGGTTTTGCCCTGACGCTGCTGCGACAGAAGACGTCGGATGAACTGCTCATCGCTTGACATCGATGAATTCCAGTGCATTTCGCCCACACTCATACGGCATCCCGATTCACCAGGCGACATAGTCATTGTGCAGTAAATCCGTCGCCTCGAGCCGGCCGGACTCGACCTGGGCCCTGAGGTCGCCCGTGGGCACGTCGCCCACGTAGCTCTCGCCGGCGTTGACCTGGGCGACCTTGCTCTCCGCGACGTCGAACCCGAGCACGCGAAAGCCGGCCGCCGAGAACTCCGCGGCGAGCGGCAGTCCGACGTACCCGAGGCCGACCACGCCGAGGCGCGCCTCACGGCTGGCGATCTTCTCCTCGAGACTCACGACGTCACCTCCAGACCGAGACGCTCGCGGAAGTCGGGAATCGTCCGCGTCAGGCCCGTCTCGAGGGCGACCCGCGGCTCCCAGTCGAGCACCGCCCGGGCCCGGTCGATGTTCGGTTTGCGGCGCTTGGGGTCGTCCTCGGGCAGGGGCTTGCGGACGGTCCCGCTCGTCGAGCCCGTGGCGCGCAAGACGATCTCCGCGAACTCGGCGATGGTCACCTCGGCCGGGTTGCCGAGGTTCACCGGGAGGGGATCGTCGTCCAGCTCCGGCATGCGCCAGATGCCCTCGACGAGGTCGTCCACGTAGCAGAAGGCGCGCGTCTGCGAGCCGTCGCCGTAGATC
>CAMYIN010000088.1 GCA_947258495.1 uncultured Gammaproteobacteria bacterium | reverse complement strand
CGTAAAAGCGTCAGGCCGACTTCTTGTTGTCCTTCACTTCTTCGAATTCGGCATCGACGACGTCTGCATCATCCGCGGCCGTCTGCGCGCCCTCTGCACTGGCCGATGCGTCCGCCGAAGCAGCTTCCGCGCCGGGCTGTTGCTGGGATTGGGCATGCATCTTTTCGGCAAGCGTCTGCGATGCCGCCGCCAGAGCCTGCGACTTGGCCTCGATATCGTCCTTGTCGTTGCCCTTGAGCGCTTCTTCGGCGTCTTTCAGTGCCTGTTCGATCTTGCCCTTCTCCTCTTCGCTGACCTGGTCACCATGTTCGCTCAGTGTCTTCTTCACACTGTGCACCAGTGCATCGCACTGATTACGTGCTTCGACCAGCGCGCGCGCTTTTTGGTCGTCCTCAGCGTGCGCTTCGGCGTCCTTGACCATGCGGCTCACCTCGTCTTCCGACAACCCGGAGTTCGCCTTGATGGTGATCTTGTTCTCCTTGCCGGTAGCCTTGTCTTTGGCTGAAACATGCATAATGCCGTTGGCGTCGATGTCGAAGGTGACTTCGATCTGTGGTATGCCCCGCGGCGCCGGCGGTATGTCGCTCAAGTCGAACCGCCCCAACGACTTGTTTCCGCTGGCCATTTCACGCTCACCCTGAAGCACGTGCACAGTCACCGCGGTCTGATTATCGTCCGCGGTGGAAAACACTTGGTTGGCCTTGGTCGGGATGGTGGTGTTCTTGTCGATCAATTTAGTCATGACTCCGCCAAGCGTCTCGATACCGAGTGACAAAGGAGTCACATCGAGGAGCAACACATCCTTGACTTCACCGCCCAACACACCGCCTTGTATCGCCGCGCCTACGGCCACTGCCTCGTCCGGATTGACGTCCCTGCGAGGCTCCTTGCCGAAGAAATTCTTTACTGTCTCCTGAACCTTCGGCATCCGCGTTTGACCTCCGACCAGAATCACGTCATCGATGTCGCCCGCCGAAGCGCCGGCATCCTTCAACGCAATCTTGGACGGCTCCACGGTTCGCTGAATCAGGTCTTCGACCATCGACTCCAACTTGGCCCGCGTCACCTTCATCGTCAGATGCTTGGGTCCGCTCTGGTCGGCCGTAACGTAAGGCAGGTTCACCTCGGTTTGTACCGCGGAAGACAACTCAATCTTGGCCTTCTCCGCCGCCTCCTTGAGACGTTGCATCGCCAATGGGTCGCCGCGCAGATCGATCCCCTGATCTTTTTTGAATTCGTCGGCGAGATAATCGATCACCCGGCGGTCGAAGTCCTCGCCGCCCAGGAACGTATCGCCGTTGGTCGACAACACCTCAAACTGATGTTCGCCATCCACTTCGGCGATCTCGATGATGGAAATATCGAAGGTACCGCCGCCCAGATCATACACCGCGATTTTGTGATCACCCTTTTGCTTTTCGAGGCCGTAGGCCAATGCCGCGGCGGTGGGCTCATTGATGATGCGTTTCACGTCCAGGCCCGCTATCCGACCCGCGTCTTTCGTGGCTTGGCGCTGCGAGTCGTTGAAATAGGCCGGCACCGTGATCACCGCTTCGGTGACTTCCTGTCCGAGGTAGTCTTCGGCGGTCTTTTTCATCTTCTGCAGCACTCGCGCCGACAATTCCGGCGGCGCCATCTCTTTACCGTTCACATTGACCCAGGCATCGCCGTTGCTGGCTTTAACGATCTTGTAAGGCATCAGCCCAATATCGCGCTGCACCACGTCTTCGTCGAATTTACGGCCGATCAGGCGCTTGATGGCAAACAAGGTGTTGTGGGGATTGGTGACCGCCTGGCGCTTGGCCGGCTGCCCCACCAATACCTCACCGTCATCGGTATACGCCACCACCGACGGCGTCGTGCGGTCCCCCTCGCTGTTTTCCATGACCCGGGCCTTTTCGCCCTCCATCACCGCCACGCAGGAGTTCGTGGTGCCTAGATCAATGCCGATAATCTTTCCCATAGTGGTTTCCCCTAAAACTCAATGTGCCTTATCAATGAATCAGTTGTTAATAAAATTGGGTCTCAATGCGGTTTTTTCAAGCTTTTTCCTGCTGCGGCGGTTCACTGGCCGCGGGCTCGGCCGCCTTGGCGACAATCACCATCGCCGGCCGGATCAAGCGATCTTGGAGCGTGTACCCCTTCTGGATCACCGACACGATGTGGTTGGGCTCGATATCACTGGATTCCTGGATGCTCATCGCCTGATGCCGCTCCGGGTCCAATTTTTCCCCCGGTTCCGGGGCCACCACGCGAATCGCGAATTTTTCGAATACGCTGTCCATTTGTTTCAGAGTCAGCTCCAATCCCTCCAGCATGCGCTGCAAGGCACTCGCATCCTGCGTATCGAGGTCCACCGCCCGCGCCAGCTCCAGACTGTCGCGAACCGTAAGCATTTCCGAGGCAAACCGCTCAATCGCGTATTTGCGCACACCGGCGATCTCGTTGTCAGCCCGGCGCCGGGTGTTCTCGACTTCCGCCTTGGCGCGGAGGAAGCTGTCCTTGAACCGCTCCAACTCTGCGGTCGCGTTATCGAGCTGGTTTTGCAAGTCCTCTACGTCGACCGCCTCTCCGTCCCGGGTGGCCGTTTCCGCCGCGGGTGCCGGCTCGGTGTCGGGCGTCGCCTCGGAGTAAGCGGTCGCGGCCGGCTCGCTGTGCTGGATGGGTTCTTCCGTCTGGGGTTGGCTTTGCGCCTTGGGTTTTTTCTTCACCTATTGCATCACTCCGTACCTGTGCTTATCTCGAATTGGGGGCATCGCAGGCGTATTTCAAGCCGCCGGCGGCGCCCCGGCCGAACTTTTCGTGGTCACACCGGGCAAGCGCCGGCCGCTGAGAGCTCTTTTTATTGGTTAGCGCTTATTCCAAGCGATCAGAGCCGGTGGACAGCGCGCCGCTCAACAAGCGAGCAGTGACGTCCACGACGGGAATAATGTCCTCGTAGGACATCCGTGTCGGTCCGATCACGCCCACGGTCCCGATGATTTCTCCGTCATGGTCGTAGGGCGCGGTTACCACACTGCAGTCGTCCAAAGACCGGTAACCCGACTCCTCGCCGATGAAAATACTGATGCCACTGACTCGC
>CAMYIN010000087.1 GCA_947258495.1 uncultured Gammaproteobacteria bacterium | reverse complement strand
TCCACCAGGTTGGGAGAGGGACTTCCACCCTCCAAGTCAGCCGGCATGCCCGGCACACATCTCTCCGCGCTCGTGCGCGGGGATGATCCCGGCGTAGCCGGGATACACCGGACTCGGCCGTCCGTCGGCGGCGCCGCGTCCATCCCCGTGCTCACGCCCGGGGTCTTGTTCCGCGCAAAAAAGCCGGCGGTGTGCCCGCCGGCCTTCCAGGTCATGCGTTCACCGTTACCGCGGCGCCGTTGTCAGGCGCCCTCGTCATAGACGGTGCGGTCCGCGGCGGGCCATCGCCGATCCCGGTGTGGACGCGGCGAGCGCTGTCCCGGGCCCCAACCGTGGAATTCCCGAGCGCGATATTCACGCCGGGCGCGTTGCGCGAGGCGTGATTCGTGTCGCAAATACCGAAAGCTGTGCACCAGGCGGCGCATCGCGCCGTGGCTTCGACGCGTGCCGGGCAGGTGCGAATGTCGATAGCGGTAGCGAAAATCACGGAAATGCTCGGCCAGATCGCGGAACCGACGCCACGGATGGCCATAACCGCGGCGTTGCTTCAGGGTCCGCCGGTATTGGTGCGCCGCGAGGACCATTTCATGCGCCGACTCCGTGAGGTAGGAGCGGCCCGTGGCGTCGTAGACGGTGCGATGCACGCGTCGCGCAGCCTTCTCGAAGCGAACCGCCGCATCGACCAACGCCTCTTTGTGCCTGGGTTCATAATGCGCCCGCGACTCGCCGGCGGTGAGCAGTAAACCGCAAAACAACACTAGTACGGTCTGGACAACGGGTATTTTCATGGCGTTCTCCTGTTCGCGACGTAATCCCGCCGCGTTGTCAGTGACTGGGTTGCGCCAATCTAAACCAGAGGCCGTGAACCGGTGCTGAACCGTTCCTGAACCCCGGCTGAAACCCGTTCCGCGACCGCGGAGTTCTATATGGACATCTCGAGATCCGTGCTGATGGCGGCCAGGCCGGCGCTCGCGCACTCCTCGTCGGTCTTACCGGACGGCGCGCCGCTCACGCCGATACCGCCGATGATGGTGCCGCCCGCCTCAATCGGGACCGCGCCGGCCGAGAGCACGATGCCTTCCACCTTCCCGGGCGAGAACGGTGCGGTGAATCGGTTTTCCAGCTGCGACGTGGGAACGTTGAAGTTCATCGCCGCATACGCCTTCTGCCTCGCAACGTCAACGGTGAGCGGCATCGCCAGCGTGTCGCGCAGTACCACTTGGTCCCGACCACCGCGGTCGACGACCGCAACGGTAATATTCATCCCTTTTTCACGACATGCCTCGACCGTGGCCTGCGCCGCCTTCACAGCCATGTCCAGGCTGAGTCGTTGAATCGCGATCGTCACCGGCGGGTCGTCAGCGGACCAGGCCGCGGAGGAAAACAGCGACACGAGCGCGCTGACAAGCATTACCATGTACTTCATCAAGAAATTTCTCCTTTACCGCTAATCACGACTTTGAAAGTTGTAATCCTAATATTCTAAGGACTACGGTCACAGCGCCGGAGCAAGATCAGGAATCTTGACCGTAGCGTTGCTCGTAGCGGCGAAAAACCTGCGTCGCGTGGCGACTCGCCAGCGGCGGAAGCACGGCCTTCGCGCGCGCACATTGGCGAGCGTACACACGCATCACCGGCTTGGCAATTCTGCCTTTATACGGAATCTGCTCCAGCATGTTGGCGACTTCGATCTCGACCAGGGCTCCGAGCGTGGTCTGCGCAGTGGAGATTCGTCGAGTTCCCGCACTCCGCTTCAACCGCCGCACACCGATGCCGAGCTCATCGAAGAAATCGTCCCTGTCGCAGATCGCGAAGATGAATACCAGCCGTTCCGCCCGGGGGCCGATGGCCTCGCGCAAGCGGTGCCGCTGAGCCAGATCCATCAGCGAGACATCGAACGTCTGCGTTCCGTAGACGCTGTGAAACAGTCCCGCTCGGCATGTCGAAGGGCTGCTCTCCCAGCGACGCAACAATGCGTACGTGCCCGTCAGATGATCGTACAGGGTGCGGCCGGAATGCGGTATGCGCTCGGCGCCGATTTCTCGGAGCAGTTGCCAGGGGGGCTGTTTCAACGACCGCTCGCCGGCGACACGGGGCGATCAAGGCAGTCCGCAGGGACCGCCGCAGCAGGACATGCCCGCTTCGCAGGCCGGTCCCTCCGGATTTCTCAACGCGCTGCTCGTCACCACGCCACCGCCGCTGATCAATCGTTCCACCGGAGTATTCGCCGGTATGTCTCCAAGCTCGAGACCCGCGGCCTTACAGAGTTCCCCCCAAGACGAAAGCTTCTCGTGCATGGAATGACAAACTTCGTAGACCTGGTCGGTAGCGCTGCAGCGGTAGTCGTAACTGGGCATGGGGGCTCCTGCTTATTGGGGAGACCCCATTATACCGCGAGCGTGACGCACCGGATCCTTGTTTTTGCTCCACGGCTGCTACACTACTTATTGATGCGCCCGCGATGCAATCGACGACGGCCGTCAATGGGGGACGTTAAATCCTGGCGCATCGCTCAAGAATAAATTCGCCGTAGCGCCGCGCGCCGACGCCTTCCGCGGAGCGGGACGGGTCGGACGCGCTACGCAAGCGCCGGGGCGGCGACAAGAGGGGGCAGACACCTTGCCTGAACTGGGTAATTCGATGAGTCTCCGAAGGAGCACCTCGCGCCGGAGCGACGTCGGTGTACTCCGCGCCAACCGGCGCATCTGCGAGGGCGCGTAAGTCATGACCGAAAAACGTGACGCTCAACGTCTCAAGATCGGCGCCAGGATACGCTTCCGTATCGACAGCGACCCTGAATTCGCGAGCGGCGTAGTCGTCGACATGAGCCGCACCGGCGTTCTGCTCGAGAGTGATCGGCAGCTCGCAATCGGCGATTCGATCAACGCCGAGATCGAGGAAGAACACGACGGCGCGATCCTGCGATTCGATGGTGTGATAGTCCGTATCGAGGATGCAGGCGCGCGCAACGCACGCTATGGGTGCCGGTTCGACTTCTCGCGCGGTCACAGCCGCGCAAACCAGCGGCGGCGTCCGTAGTCGCGTAACGCCGGCCCGTCACCGCTCGAACGCAGCGTCGGTGGGCGACAAAAGGCGGTGTGCCGCCTGCCGAGTGGCGTGCCTACCGGGTTCGTTGTCGGCGCTGGTCAACGCCTTCTCAGCCGCCGTATTTTCAAAATTTTTCATTCCTGTGCAACGGTGCCTGCTATGATGGCCGGCCAAAAACGAACATCGCGGTAATTGAAGAACATGCGCAGCGCAACCAGCAATGTCGGCCTGATCTTCCTGGCTTCTCTGATCTTCCCAACTTCGGCGCTGTCGGGGAACGGTGTGGTCTGCCTTTACGCGGATCGAGATTTTCAGGGTGCACGCTTTTGCTACGACGAGGATATCGCGAGTTTTCGAGACATTCGCCTGAACGACGCGGTCTCTTCGATACGAATACTCGGCGGTGCCAAGGTTCGTTTGTACGAACACGGCGGGTTCCGCGGACGCAGCGTGGTGGTGGAGGACGATATCGCGGCGCTGGCTCCGAGCCTCAACGACGAATTCTCCTCGATGCGGCTTGTTGAGCGGGAAACGCTGCAATACGAAAACTGGGACGAAGAAGAATATTCCGCAGATCGACGTGCGCGCAGAGATGCGTACTGGGGCCGGGAGTCGGAACGACGATATCCCGCTGAGCCCGCGTCCCCGCGCGCCCGGCACCCGCGTCGCAGCGCCACCCAGGCCGCCGGTGTGTGCGTCTACGAACACCGTGACTACCAGGGATGGGAGCGCTGCTTCATCAGCGGCCATCCCAATTTCGCCGACCTCGGCATCGACAACAAGATTTCCTCCGTTAGAGTCGTGGGAAACGTCAAGGCCCACTTGTTCGAGGACGTCAACTACCGAGGCCGGAAGCGGGTGTTCCTGGAAAGCGATCCGCTGCTCGAACGCGGCGAGAACGACACGTTTTCCTCCCTGGCGATTACGTCTCGATGATTACACGGCGTTGCGGTTGGTGATCCATCCGCCGAAAGGGCTGCGCCCGCTGTGCCCCGCCGCGCCGGCGGACGGCAGTTCGCACCCGCGCCCCCTCCAGCAGCAACGCGCTTAGCGGGAGAAGTCGGAAATGACGATCAAAAAGCTATCGCTCGCCCTGCAGGGCGGCGGCGCCCACGGAGCGTTCACCTGGGGCGTATTGGAACGCCTGCTTACGGACGAGCGCGTCGTCATAGAGGGTATCAGCGGCACCAGCGCGGGTGCTATTAACGCCGCGGTTCTCGCGGACGGCTACAAGAAGAACGGCAGGGAGGGCGCGATACGGGCGCTCGAAGAGTTCTGGCGCACCATGAGCGCATACGGGTCTTTCAATCCGTACCACACCGGCCTGTTCAGTCCACTCGGGCCCGACTGGTCCCCGGGGGCCGCCTGGTTGGACATGCTGTCGCACATCGCCTCGCCGTATCAACTGAATCCGTTCAACATCAATCCCTTGAGAAACGTACTCAACGAGACCATAGACTTTGAGTGTCTTCGCGAGTGTTCTGAAATCAAGCTGTTTGTTTCCGCGACCAACATACGCACAAATCGACTCCGAATCTTCACCAACCGGGAGCTCGGCGTCGACGCCTTGCTCGCATCCGCTTGCCTGCCGAACATACACCACACGGTTGAGGTGGACGGCGAGCATTACTGGGACGGCGGATTCACCGGAAATCCGGTGCTGGAACCGTTGGTGAACTTCTGCGACGCGGTCGACATCCTCCTCGTACAGATCAATCCCACGCACCGCGAAAAGATCCCGGTCACCGCCCAGGAGATCAACGACCGGCTGAATGAAATCACCTTCAACTCGAATCTCATGCGCGAGATTCGACACATCGCCGAGATAACGCGGTTGATCGAAGCCGGTGTGGTCACCGACCCCAGGTTCCATCGCACCTATTTCCATCTCGTCGACGCCAACGAAGAAATGCAGCAATACGGCGCACGCACGAAGTTCGATACCGCATGGCCGTTCCTGACCAGACTTCGCAATCTGGGACGCCGGAAGTCGGAAACCTGGTTGACGGAAAACTTCGACGCCCTGGGAATCCGGAGCAGTCTCTCGATCGCGGAATGGGCGCCGCGTTACTGGCAGCGGCCGCCTGCCGCTGAGCACTCGGAAACCGGAGCACAAGGAGAGCCGATAACGGAATCGGACAACATTGCGCCCTTTCCGGCAAAGACGTGATCGGCGTCAACAGCGGCCGCGGCCGTGTATCGATGCGGAGCACCGGCGCGGTGGGCCGCGCACGCACCCGGTCGTGTCGGCGAACCGAATTGCCCGACGTGCATAGGTTTCCCAATTGTGTTGTGCTTGCCTCGAAGCGGCGCACATCGACCCAGGAATTACCGGTTTGAACGTCACTGCAAAGAAAAGCATATTGTTTACCAGAGATCGGGGAACTATTCTCGCTCCACGCAAAACTCGCCCGGCGCGCATGCCAAACGTCAAAAGTATCACGCTGAGTCGTGACTTCGCCGTTCCCGTGGATCGCATCTGGATGGTCCTGGCCGACGTCGCACGCTTCCAAGAGGCCGGTGGTTTGCCGTTGTCCGAGGTCGGCGGCGGCGTGCCGACGCTGGGCGAAACCCAAGGTGGGAACGCCTGGCGCCCGGACCGCACCCCCCCGAATTGGATATACGGTCGCTGGTTCAGCCACTGCCGAGAATTCCGGCACGGACCGTTCCGATGCCTTAGAACCACATGCACGCTGCGCCCCGATGGAGACGGCAGTCATGTCGAATACACCATCGAAATGGAGCCGGCGAATCTGTTCGGAATAGTTCTGGGTGGCCGTCTCCTCAGGCGCTTACGCAAAAAGAGCCTGCGCTTGTTTGCCGACGCCGAGGCATATTGCGAAGGCCTGCGTGATACGGAGTTCGATTTTCCTGCGATCAAGCGGCGCGCCGGTGTTCTCGAACGCGTGAGGCAGATAGCCGATCGCATCAATGCGGCGGAAAACGGACACGACCTCGGCCACGACCTCGCACACTACGTGCTCACCCGCCCCCGCATCGACGCGGCGGTAATACGCCCGCTGCGACTGGCCAGACTGTGCGACGTCCCTGCGCGTCTTACTATTGAAGCCTGTCTACAGGCGGTAAAAGAGGGCCTTCTCGTCCTTGGTTGGCATGTTGTGTGCACACGCTGTCGGCAGAAGATCCAGGCCGTGGGGAGTTTGCAGCTCCTGCCTGAAACCGCGCGTTGTCCCTACTGTGAAATAGACTGCAGTGTCGAAGCGTCCGGCAACGTTGAGCTCGTTTTCTCACCCTCTCCCGCGATTCGCGAGGTGGATAACGAAGCTCCGCAGGGTTTGGGACCGATGAGCGCGCCGCATATCCTGGCACAAATCACCGTGGCCGCCGGCGAGCAGCACGTCGAATCCATTCGCCTGCGGAGCCCTGGAAAGTACCGCGTCCGCACCTCGGGGGCCGGCGGCGAATGCCGCATAGAGTATCCCGGCGGGAGCTTTCCCGAACTGATTGCGGAGTCGGACGTCGTGCTAACGGGGGCACCGGTCTCCGTGGGCATGCTCGCGTTCATCAACCGCAGTCCCAACACATTGACGTTCATTTTGGAGGAGGAGGCGTGGCGCGACGACCTGCTGACCGCCGCCCGGGTCGGTGCCCTGCAGGCTTTTCGCGATCTGTTCCCCGGTGAACTCACACCGGTGGGGCGCAGTTTCAGTGTTGATGGATTGTCCTTCATGTTCACGGATCTCAAGGATTTTACGGCCGTTTACGAACGCATCGGCGATCTCCGCGCGTACGCCCTGGTCAGTGAGCACTTCGACGCCGTGACCGACGCCGTACGCGAGTACGACGGCGCCGTCGTCAGGCAGAGCGGTGACTCCGCGATGGCGGTGTTCCACCATCCGGCAGATGCGCTGCGGTGCGCGATTCGCGTGCAACACGATATGTGCTGGTACAACCGGACTACGACGGAGCATGCGATCCAGGTGAAGATCGGGCTGCACAAGGGTCCATGCCTCGCGGTGAACCTGGACAACCGCCTCGAGTACTTCGGGTCGGCGGTAAACCTGTGCGCGCGCATTCAGGAACATAGCCACGGCGGAGACATCGTCTTGTCGGACGAACTGGCGCGCGATGAGACGCTGGCCTCGATTTCGAACACCCACGTAATGGTTCATGAACAGGGCGCGCTGCAGGGTATTGCGGACGCGGTCTCCATATGGCGCATCGGCGCGGAGCGATTTGTCGGCGAATCTTCGGGCTGCTGAGCGGTGTCCCGGCCTCGGAACGAGCGCCTGCCGGCAGCTCCGCGCGCAAACGCCCCTACCCGGCGCTGCGACCCAAACCGGGGCGGGCCCTTGCAAATGGCACAGTGGCGACGCCTTCGCCTTCGGGTTTGGCATATAATGCATGTGTTCCAGCCCGTAACCGGATTCAACATGAAGCGCATACTGCTCAGCGTACTGCTCCTGTCCGTCATCGCCGGCGCGCGCGCGCAAGGCTTCGACATGCGCGTCATGGAATCCTTCGCGGCGAGGCTGTTCGACAACATCGACTTGAATAAAGACGGCTCCCTCAGCCCCGAAGAGTATGAGGAGACCGAAGGTGGCGGTTTTCCCGTCGAATATCGATTACTCGACCTGAACGCAGACGGAGTCGTGACCAAGTCGGAGTACCTCTTGGCGGTCCGCAAGTACCATCCACCGTCCGAGCACCGGCAACCGATCTAGCGCAGCGCAATTTGCACCAAGTCGGCGCGCCTCAATTTCTGCCGCGCAATCCGAAAAATCTAATGTCGCCATTTGCTCGACTCAAACGCTGTGTGTGCCTGCGTTGCAGGTCGTGACTCGCGGCGGGATTGCCGTATGTGCCACAGAGCCCTCGGTGCCACAAGGCAACTCTTTACCGGGGTGACCCCGTGACGGCGCAGCCCCGGGGCGCGTCGCCGCCGGTATGCGAGTTTCTGCAACATCTTCGATCCGTATATCGACACCACACGGAGGTACACGTACGAGAGATCACGGGGCCGCTGTTCTCCCTCGACCTCGCCATTAATGCGCTGCGAGACCTCGATTCGCGGTCGGACGCGCCGATACACGTCACCGTCCTGGGCCCGACACAGGTTGGCAAGAGCACGGTGGTGAATGTCCTCGTCGGTCGGGAGGTGGCCGGCACGAGCCCGCTCGCCGGATTTACGAGGTCGTTGCAGGGATTCGGCGCACACCTGAGCGATAGGCAGGCGGCGGCCATTCGGTCGTCTCTATTGCCTGCGCAAGCATCGCCGGCGCTGCGTCGCCTGGATGCGGCGGAAGGCGGTCTCACCGCCGAAGCTCACGCAATCTGGGATACCCCGGATTTCGACTCCCACGGCTCCCGCGAATATCGAAACGTAGTCACCGCGGTGAGCGCCGCCGCCGACTTGATCGTGCTCGTGGTCAGCAAAGAGAAATATTCGGATCTGACGGTATGGCAGATCTTGGAGCTGTTGTATCCGCTCAATCGGCCTCTGGTCGTGTGTTTGAACAAGCTGGACGCCGACCGGGAGCTGTTGCGTTCGGCGCTGCAACGACGCATTGAGGAATCGCGCTACCGCGACCGACAGCTACCGATCTGCGATCTGAATTACGTCGAGGGCGGGGACCTGGCCGGTTTGTTGTCCGATCCGCAGACACAACGATTCGCGGACACGGTGCGAAAGATGCTGCGCGCGCAGCCGCTGACGGCGCGCCGGGAAGGCCTGCTGCGGCTGCTGGACGAACACTGGGGACAGTGGTTGCGACCCGTCCATCACGAGCGTCATGCCGCCCACCGCTGGCAGCAAACGATCGAGCGGGAGATCGAAATTGCAGTCGAAACCTATGCTACTCAGTACCTGGAGCAATCTCGGCATTACGGCGCCATGAACAGGACCATGGTGCAGCTGCTGGCACTGCTCGAGATACCCGTCTTGGCGCGACCGCTGGCCGGAGCGCGTCAGCTGCTGACGTGGCCCATGAGAAAGTTGTTTTCCGGTCGCGAGGCGCCGGAAGTGTCCAGCGTGGACGTGGAACTCGAAACCCTCGCATCGGCCTTCGAGCACCTGCTGACATCGCTTCGTCGCAACATTTCAGAAGGCGTCGCAGGGAACGGCCACGACGCGGTCTGGTGGCGATCCGTGGCGCGCGCATTCGACGTCGAGCGAGCCGACGTCGAGCAAGCTTTCGCTGCGGAGGCGAAGGCCTACCAACAAGCCTTTTCCGCGGAGATCGAGCGCGCCGCCCGCGCCCTCTATCAACGGCTGTCAGAGAGGCCGGCGACCCTCAACAGCCTGCGGGCGGCGCGCGTAACCGCCGACGCCGCAGGCGTGGCGCTGGCGTTCAAAACCGGGGCCATCGGCGTGAACGAACTGGTGCTGACGCCGGCGATGCTCTCGCTGACCTCGTTTCTCGCCGAGAGCGCCGTCGGAACTTACGTGAATTCGGTGAAGGCCGACCTCAAGGAACAGCAACGCGACCGCGTGCATCGTCTGCTCGGCGACATTTGCACACAGCGACTCACGCGGCTGACGACACGATTGCAGGACGACAGGATCTTCAACGTCGGTACCGCACAACTGCACGAAATCGAACGGCTCCGGCGAACGTTGTGATCGCGCGAATCGAAAAAGCATACCGGGAACTCGGAGACTGGATCCAAGCGGCCGTCGCCGACGGCTGGCTCACGCCCGCCGACCGCGAGGCCCTGGAACGCATCGAACTCGCCAGCGCTGAGGACTTATTCGAACACAGCGACGGCAGGCCACTCGTCGTCGGCTTCTTCGGCGGTACCGGAGTGGGCAAAAGCAGCCTGTTGAACCGCCTGGCGGGAGAACAGATCGCCCAGGTCGGCGTAGAGCGACCCACCTCGCGAGGTGTCACCCTCTACCTGCATGCATCCCACGATCTGGCGTCGCTGCCGAAGGAATTTCCAGTCCAACGCACGCACATTGCAGCCCACAGCGATGCCTCGAGAAAGAACCTGGTGTGGATCGACATGCCCGATATCGACAGCACCGAGCGCAGCAATCGGGAACTCGTCTTCGCCTGGCTGCCGTACATCGATTGGCTGATATACGTCGTCAGCCCGGAACGTTACCGTGACGACGCCGGCTGGACCGTGCTGCGGGACCGCGGTCATCGGCATCACTGGCTGTTCGTCATGAACCAGAGGGACCTGGGCCGGGCGGAACAGATCGAGGATTTCGTCAACGACTTGCAACACGCCGGCTTCGACCGGCCTACGGTCATCTCCACCAGCTGCGTCACCGATGCGGCCGAAGACGAGTTCGATCGTCTCGAGCGGACCATCCACGACGCCATCGAGGTGCACGGTCTGGCGGAACTGCAACGATTGGGGATACGCGCCAGACTGGACGACCTGGCGCAGCTCGCGGCGACGCTCTCTGCGCGCTTCGGCGATGACGAGGGCTGGAAGCGATGCATCGACGGGCACCGCGCACACACCGCAACGTTGCTTGAGAAGCTCGAAGACCATCTGCAATGGCCCATCGAGACCGTTGCCAATCGATTTCGCGGTAACAACGGCAGATGGTCCTTGATGCGGTCCCGGGACGCGGAGCATCGCATCGATCTGCCCGCACTGCGGGAACAACTCTGGTCGGAGCAGGCGCAGATTGTTCTGGACGACATCGTCCACCGAGGGGTCGTGGACGCGGAGGTCAACGGCATCGCTGCGGGCGCGCTGCAACGTGCACTGCGATCGAGCTTGGAAAATGCCGAAAAAGACATGGTGACCGCGGCTTTCGAGCAACTCGATAAAGCCCTGGCTAAGCCCGGAAACGCGCTCCAGCGGATCTCGCGCACCGCGGCGCGCGTGCTTTGTTATCTGTTGCCGCTCGGGTCTGCACTCTGGGTGGTATACAACGTGGTGTGGAAATACCGGTTGGCGCTGGCCGGTGAGGCCGAATTTTTCGGTGTAGACTTCACCGTGCACAGCCTGCTGTTGATCTTCCTGTCCTGGTTGGTGCCGTATCTGCTTTTCCGTGTGCTGAAACCCTCGCTGCGGTCGAGCGCGCGGCGCGGTCTGCGGTCAGGCGTAGCAGCCGGTATAAAATCGATCAGCGCGGATATGGAGCGCGCGTACAGCGGCTTGAGCGCGGAGCGAACGCGGCGATTGCGGGCGCTGCGTGCACTCGATCTGCGCCGCCCAAGCTGAGTTTTCCGGCGGGATGTGCGCCGTCGGCACAAATACGGCATTATCGAACCTTATGGAAGTCCTGCCCGGCATGACCCAGGAGCACTCGCTGCAACCGCTCGCCGACCGCATGCGGCCGCACAGTCTGGACGAGTTCGCGGGCCAGCACCATCTGCTGGCGGATGGGCAACCGCTGCGCGGCGCCATCGAGGGCGGCTTGCTGCATTCCATGGTTTTCTGGGGCCCGCCCGGCAGCGGCAAGACCACGCTCGCCCGGCTCATCGCGCAACGCGCCGATGCACAATTCCTGCGCATATCCGCGGTGCTGTCGGGCGTAAAGGACATCCGCGACGCGGTGCAAAGGGCGACACGGGCACGCGACCAACAGCGGCGTCCCACGGTGTTGTTTGTCGACGAGGCCCACCGCTTCAACAGGGCGCAACAGGACGCGTTTCTGCCGCACGTCGAAGACGGCACCCTGACCTTCATCGGCGCGACCACCGAGAACCCGTCGTTCGAGCTGAATTCGGCGTTGCTGTCCCGGGTGCGGGTGTACGTGCTGAAACCCCTGGACCGCGACGACATCCGCAGGGTCTTGGAGATTGCCCTGGACGATCCCGAGCGGGGACTGGGACGACTGCAGATCTCGCTTGCGGAGGGGCTTCGCGAAGACATCGCCGCGGCGGCGGACGGCGACGCGCGACGCGCGCTGAATCTGCTCGAGCTCGCCGCGGATCTGGCGGACGACGACCACGGCAGCCGGTCAATCAGTGCCGAGACCGTGCGCAACGTCATCGCCGGGGGAACACGGCGCTTCGACAAACACGGCGATGCGTTCTACGACCAGATCTCCGCACTGCACAAATCGGTGCGCGGTTCCTCACCCGATGCCGCCCTCTACTGGTACGCGCGGATGCTCGATGGCGGCTGCGATCCCGTCTACATCGCCCGCCGTGTCGTGCGCATGGCGTCGGAGGAGGTCGGCAACGCCGATCCCCGTGCGCTGCAACTGTGCCTCGACGCCTGGGAGACCTACGAAAGGCTCGGCACCCCCGAAGGCGAACTGGCGATAGCCCAGGCCATCGTCTATCTCGCCTGCGCGGCGAAGAGCAATGCCGTTTACAAGGCGCTCGACGCCGCCATGAACGACGCCAGGCTGCACGGTTCCCTGGAGGTGCCGTTGCACCTGCGCAACGCCCCCACCCGGCTGATGAGACGGCTCGGCTACGCTGAGCGCTATCGCTACGCCCACGACGAACCCGACGCCTATGCCGCCGGCGAGCGATATTTTCCCGACGGCATGCGGACACCCACGTATTACCGCCCGGTGGACCGCGGCCTGGAACAAAAGATTGCCGAGAAACTGGCCCGTCTGCGTGCGCTCGACGCCAGGGCGCGCCGATGACCGCCCCGCCCGCCGCGCGCCGAAGGCGCGCCCGTGCCGGCCACGGGGTTACCTCCCGCTAGGTATATTCGCGGGCCTTCGTAGATGATACTTTTATACACCTGGAATACGCCGAACGGCCGCAAGGTCTCCATCATGCTCGAAGAACTCGGGCTGCCCTACGACGTGCACGCCGTCGATATTACAAAGCGCGAACAATACGGCGTGGAGTTCGAAAAGATCAGCCCGAACCGCAAGATCCCCGCCATCGTCGACCGTGACAACGGCATGACGTTGATGGAGTCCGGTGCGATCCTGATGTACCTGGCACGCAAAGGCGGACGGCTCATGCCGGAGGAAGGCGACGAAAGCTACTGGCGGGTCATGGAATGGCTGATGTTCCAGATGGGCGGGGTCGGGCCGATGTTGGGGCAGACGCACCATTTCGTCAAGTTCCATCCGGGCAAGAGCGAGTACGCCGAGCAACGTTTCCTGGCGGAGAACCAGCGCGTCTACCAGGTCCTGGATCGGCGCCTTTGCGAACACGAGTACCTGGCGGACGCGTATTCGATCGCGGACATCGCCACCTGGCCCTGGATCTCGCGGTTCCAGTGGCAGACCATGGATCTCAACCGCTATCCGCACCTGAAAAGGTGGTACCTGGCTATCGCCGAGCGTCCGGCGGTACAGCGGGGATTCCACGTCCCCGCGAAAGTCCAGGAAGTTCCCATGCCGTGACGCACACCGGTACCGCACCACACTCGAGCGCCAGCGCAACGCCAGCGGCAGCCTCGGCACGCACCTAGATTGGGGGATATCGTGTCCGCAATATCCGATCTGGAACGCCAGCTCAATCCACGGGTCGCGGTACCCGATTTTCAGGCCTTCCTCGACGCCGCCGCCGAGCGCAGCGCCGCCGCGCGTCGCAACCTGCGCTGTGAACTCGACGTGCGCTACGGCGACGGCCCGCTGCAGACGGTGGATATTTTCATGGGCGACGGCACCGGCTCGCCGGTGCATGCATTCCTTCACGGCGGGTACTGGCGCGGCCTGGACAAGCACATCTACAGCGAGATCGCCGGTCCGATCGTCGATGCCGGCGCGGTCGCGGTACTCGTCAACTACGACCTCTGCCCCGCGGTCACGCTGGACGACATCGTGCTCGAGATCCGGGCCTGCGTCCGCTGGCTGTACCGCAATATCTCCCGCTACGGCGGCGATCGCGATCGCCTCAGCC
>CAMYIN010000086.1 GCA_947258495.1 uncultured Gammaproteobacteria bacterium | reverse complement strand
GCAAAATCGACGTGTAGACGTGCTCCGGGCTTTCCATGTGTGCTTGACGCCAGGCATAAGCTCGGGCGGTGAACGGTGACGCCCACACGCGGCTTATGGCCACGAGCAGGTTATCGAAACCGACGACGTTGGGCACCGTGAGGTTCAGTCCCGCGCCGGTGAAGCCCGGTAGGTCCTCGACGTTGGTATCCGAGCGGACGAAGACGCCGGTATCGGCGCTGCCGAAGGCGGTGACCATCGCCGACCTGAGGCGTTTGCGGAATTCCCCGCTCGGCCGAGTTTTCAAAATCAGGTCGTACAATTCGGAACGGAAGCGTTGGGTCTGTGCCTCGCGTGCCACGGAATCGGCCGGCAACGTGGCAAGTTTGCGGTACTGTTGCACCATCCAGTCGAACCTGCTGCGAGCTTCACCGCCGTAAGGGCGATCGAGCACCTCCGACTTGAAGATGCCGAAAGGGATGGCGACACCCGGCGCCACCATCTCGGGAAATGCGTGGCGAAGTTCGCCGAGCTTTGCCGCCTTTGGCCCCACGGTCCTGCCCGAATCTTCGGCGCGAAGGTCGTCGAGACTGATTAACTCCCGCGCCGACAGATCCAGTCGTTTCAGATCAGGGCGTATGCGCACGTCACTGCCGATGCCCACCTCCCCAAGAATGTCCACCCACCGGTCATCGAAAGCCGATATCTCGACGAGTCCCGCCGGGCTCACAGCCAGCACGATCCGCTCGCCATCGTGGGCCGCGAGCGTGGACATCAGGCGCTCGTCGACAGAGACATTGGGAATCCCAAGATTGCGCGCCAGCAGCTGCACGTGGGACAGCGGATTGCCCTCACCCGCGGTGAGGATACCGGCGATGGGCGGCAGATGTGAGATCGTCTCCGGCAACAGGTAGATGCCGTTCGGATCGAACTCATCCGTCCGTTTGAGATCGACGCGAGTATGGAGCACGCCAATGGCGATACCCGGATTCAGGGCATGAAGACCGCCGCCAATTTCCTCGCCGAATATGTGGTGGCGCACGCCGGCCAACCGATTGGCATCCTGGGACAGTCCGTCCAGCACCTGGGAATAGAAAAGCAGCGGACTGCCCCGCAGCTGGTCCTGGATGAAGAGTATGGCCCCGGGCTCGATCTCCGTCAGCTTGTGCATGGGCTCGAAGAAAAAGAACCGTAGATTCTGCGTGCCCCAACCGGGAATGCGCCCGAGGTAACGTTGCTCGCTGAGATAGGTATCGAGCGTCACCTCCGCCCCGTTGAGCCTGTGAAGGCTTTGGCGAAGGGCGTCCCGTTCACGCGCCTTGACGACGCCGGTGCCGTAGGCGGCCTCGACCGCGGCGCCCAATAGCTGCAGGCGCTGAGCACGGGTCATGTCGGCAAGGCTTTTGCGTAATTCCGCGCTGGCGCGGAAGTTTTCACCTTCCACCAACAGACTGAGATCGAGTATCCGCAACCGCGCGGATGCCGCGCGTATACGGCTCATGGAGTCACGAAGATCGGCGAGCAGTCGTGCGGTGACGCGGTATCTATTTGCCGCTGACTCATCGGTCTGCAGCGCGGCCGCCGCGTCGCCCAGCAGGTCCTGCAACCAGGGGCCGCGGGTGAACACGTTCGCATTGGCTTCGAGAACTTGCGTCAAGGGCTTGCCAGCGTAGACCTCGTCGATCAGCTTCGCCAACGCCTCATACCGTATCTTCAGCGCAGCCTCGCCGACACCGGCTGCGTAGTTGCGGACGCGGTTAGCATCGCCGGCTTCGGGGGCGCCGTGGATCTTGGCACGTAATCCTTGGAACCCGGGGTCCTTGTCTGACAACGCTGCAGACTCCTGGCGCACTTCCTGGATCGAGGCCGTCTTCTGTCCGTGCGGCAACATCTGCGCGCCGATGCGCATCGCCGCGTAGCGGGTGCTGATCCACTCCGGCTGCGCGATGAGATGCTCGAGCAGGGCCCGCGCGCCTTCACGCTCACTCTCTTCCTGAAATGCGCCCCGGTAGAACCGCGCCCGTCGCAGTATCCAGCCGTCGTCAACGGCGATTAGGTAACGCTCGATCAAAATCTGCGCGTAGGTGTCATAGAATTCCGCTTGCGCGGCAAAGGTCTCAGGGTCAATGCCCGCAAACAGGTTAGCGATCTTGTAGCCCTTCTCGCGCAGCTTTACGGTTCGATCGTTCCATTCACCGTGCTGGTGTCCCCCGCCGCGGTTCTTACAGGGATACGGCTTTGGGGGGTGGACAGTACCGTCGTTGCAGAACCAGCGCAGGCGTTTGAAGGGGCCGCGTGGTGCCTGTTTCATTTCCTCTACCCACGTCCGGTAGGCGGTTTCATCCTTCGACAGCGCAACCTGCGGCGTGAACAGAAGAATCACTGCGATTAAAAAAATCAAACGAGGCATTTCGTATTTTTCAATTCACGAGGCGCACTTTAATACGGTAATCGAACTTGAATAGTTCACAGTGGAATTTGAAGAGCCCCGCCACAGATTTACTTATTTCGAGAACACTCTTGCGCACAGGGGTAGGTTGTCTTATCCCCTCTTTGATCCTGATTCGCTCTTTACCACGGTGGCTTTTGTTAGGGTTTGTCAACAAGCTCGCCATTGGAAAACGACTCAGACTGCCACCCACGAAACGGCAATCAATCTCATGCGCGTATGCGCAAGACTGTCCTGAACGTAGTTTCCCTGCATCGCGGGAGCGAACGAGGCAAAACATCTAAGATGCTTCGCTGACGCTCAGCACGACCAACAACAGGTCGGATTGTTCGCTCGCTGCGCTCGCTCAGAGTGACAACGCACTCGGTCATAGTGAAGCGTGCAACCACAACCTGTCTAAAACGCAGTGCCCCTACAGCGTGGCGACGAGCCCCCTGCTATGCGGAGACAAGCAAAGGAAAGGACCTCAAGATTCTTTCATTCGCTTTGCACGTTTGCGGTCATAATAACACGCGCAATCATTCGTAGGCCTGTTCATGCAGAGACGCTTCGCGTTCAAGTATCTTAGGGTCCGCCGGACTAAGAACATTCGGTATTGTCATCATGTTGGCGTAGTTAGTGTATTCTTTCACTGCGAAGCGGGCGCCTGATCTCAATATGTTTCAAACAGAACCGATACTCTTC
>CAMYIN010000085.1 GCA_947258495.1 uncultured Gammaproteobacteria bacterium | reverse complement strand
GAGTTCTGAGACAATGCGATCGGCGAGACGTTGTCCGTCTTTTCCACTCGGAGACTCGCTTACCTGGCTCGAATACGAATATTCGTTATACGTGGTGGGCACGGTGGTCGACGTTACGGGAGTTGCGAATTTCCGCTCTTGGCACGGTCGTATTTCTTTATCTCGATCATCCCCTGATAGATAGACCGCATCATGCAATACATGAAACCTTCCCTGCCATCGAGAAAACCTCTCCGCCACAAGTAACTGTAGACGAAATACCACAACGCCCGGCCCGGAAGTTTATAGGCAATGCGCTTCAGGTATTGTCGACGACGGTCCAGATCAATGGTTGTTGCACCGGGGCTTTGGGAAAGACCTGTACTTCGGGCGATTTCGAATTCGGCCTCCTTCGTAGAGTATCGATTTTGGCGTTCAAACCAGGCGTCCAAACCCTTGCAATTTTCGTCAACAAGATCGTTGTCGAGCACGCCCGTTGCGCCGATTATCTCCTGGCTTTCCGCATGGCCGCGGTCGACATAGCGCACCTTGCCCCGACGCACCAGGCGAACCACCCAGGTCGGGTAGAGACTGCTGTATTTCAACCATTTTCCCCACAGATGGAAGCGCCGTTTGACGACATAAGCCGCCACTCCTTGGTCGTCGTTCGCCGTTTTCTCCTCTATCTCTTGTGCCAGTTCCGGCGTCACGCGCTCGTCGGCATCGAGTATCAGGACCCACGGGTTCTCAATGCCGGCGTGCTCCAAGGCCCAGTTTCGTTGTGAACCGAATCCCTCGAACGCGTGCTGTTGGGTACGAATGCCCCGCTCGCGGCAGATGTCGAGCGTGCGGTCGGAACTGTACGAATCGATTACTACGACGTCATCGGCCCATTGCACGCTATCCAGACATGAAGGCAGATTCCGTTCTTCGTTCAAGGTGAATATCAGGACCGATACGCGATTACCGCTGTGTGTCATTGCGAGACGCTTGCAACAGTTGCCGGTATTGTTGTACGTATTTCGGGACCACGACGTCCCACGAGTAACGCTCTCTTGCGGTTTCTCTGCCGCGCTCCCCCATGCTGTTCGCCGTCCGGGGATCCTCGATTAAGGCATTGATTGCATTGGCAATTTCGTGCGGGTCCCCGTCCACGACCAGCCCTGCGCCGGATTCCCGGATGGTCTCCGCAAGTCCGACTGCCCGGGACACCACTACGGGGCGCCCCATGGCCATGGACTCGAGAACGGTGTTGCCGAAATTTTCGGAGGTGGAAGTCAATACCGCGACGTGCGCATCGGCCAGAGCCCGATACTTGTCCATACCGTACTTCGGGCCGACAAACCGCACCCTGTCGCCCAGACCGGAGCGGGCGGCCAGCTTTTCCAGTTGTTTCCTGTAGCCGTCCTCGTCGTTGCCGGCGATCACGAGTGCGCCTCTCGGCAGCAAGGCCATGGCTCGTATGAGGGGCTTAAGGCCCTTTTTCCAATGTACGCGTCCTAAGTAAAGAATTTGCGGCTCATAATCCTTGCGCTCTTTCGCACAGTCTGGACTCCCACAGCTTTCCATCTCGTCGATATCGATACCGTTGGGAAGCACGCAAGTCCGGGTCATGCGCAGATCGAACCTGCGTGCCTCTTCCTCCTCGATGCGGGAGGTAAAATGAACCAGATCCGCTTTTTCAAAATTCTTCTTTTCTACGAATCTTAACCATGCCGTCTTTAGCAAGCGATTCTTCTTTTTTACCAGGTCTTCCACCAGCATGCCGCGGGGCGAGATCACGTATGGCGTCTTGTGTCTGTGGCACGCCTTCGCCGCCGCCATTGTGGGCCAAAGGTAAATCGAATGACCGTGCACCAGATCGTATCTGCGGATCTTCTCGACCAACGTTGTTTCCAGATTGGGTGCGTAAAACAACCTTCTGAAGTACGGCGAGGAGAAATAGGTGACCTTCACGCCGTCCACATCCACGGGAACATCGACTTCGACGCCGGAAACGCCTTGGCCGTTCACGTTGGTGGTCAACACGGATACGTCATTGCCTTTACGCACCAGGGCCTTACACAGCCCGTGGACCGCAACAATCGGTCCGCCGTAGCGCGTGGCGGGAAGATAACTCGGCGTCACATGCAGGATTTTCACAGACCCCGAGCGGCGATGCGGCGTATCGCGCCGCGAGGGAGGATACGCGTGTCCGGTTTCATACGCTGCGCAGATAGCGCAGGGCACGGACAACGCCGTCCGTGGCCTGGTGGACACCATATGATTGAACATGCGCGTGCGCACGCTCGCCCATGGACAGTCGTCCGCTTTCGTCCGCAGCCATCATCAGAATTGCTTTCGACAGGTCCGCGATATCGCCGAATCGAAAGACGACTCCGGTGTCGTTGGAAACGATGAGGTCGGGGCCGCAGCCGACGCGGTCGCTGACGATCGCCGGAATGCCGCACGCCATCGCCTCGTTGACGACGAGACCCCAGGTTTCGTCGTGGTCAGAGGGAAGTACCAGGCAATCTGCCGCGACATAGGCTTCGGCAATACGAGACTGGTTGAGAAATCCGGTAAACGTGATCGGCACCGACAGTTGGTTCGACAATTCGCGAATGGACGACTCCTCTTTACCGGCGCCTACCGCCAGCAATCGCAGCTTGTGGTTGTGTTTGCGCACCAGGTGCAGTGCTTGTATCAGATCCGGAAGTCGTTTTTTTTCTTGAAATTTTCCGACAAACAAAAAACACGTTTCGTCATCGCCTATTTCCCAGCGTTGTCTGATACTCGCTCTCTGCTCCTTCAGTGCCCGTGTGTTTCTATGAAAACTGTCGTTGTCTACACCATACGGGCACCAGAATATTCGTTCCGCGTCTATACCGTGATCGGCGTAAAAATCGACATTGGCACGGCCGATCCCCAGGTAGGCGTCGTACTGCCGGAGCAGAAATCGATGGCCCAGTTTCTTCCAGAACGGCCTGCTACGGAATGAGTTCGCCTCGCCGCGTACGAGGGTCTTGATGCCGAGCTTCTTGCAGGCAAAGAGCGCCTGCAAGAGGCCGTAGGAACCCCATCCGTGGATGATGCAACTACCGATGTTGTCGCGGGCCAGACTCTCCGCGACGCCGTTGACGCGCAAACCGGAAAATTGCGCGGTGTTCCGGTTTGCCGAGCGGGTTCTCAGCAGTGACCAGGAGTAACCTTCCAGGATGGGTACATCCCAGGAAAAACTCTGATCGAAACCTTCCCCTTGTTGTTGGGCGTCAGGCAGGAACATGAAATATACGAGAAAACGCAGATCCTCCCTTGCCGACAAAGCTTGATACCAGGGGACCTGGTACTGAACAGGGTGCGTCACAACGAGGGCGAGATTCTCCAACGGGCCGCTAGGATCCAGGACGAACGAGCGAAGAACCTGTGGGCGCGCCCGATTCATGTTCCTGGTATTGCGAACGCAAATATACGATCTTCGGTGCGGCAAAGAACGTTCCCAAAAACAGGCCCATCAGCGTCACCACGTAAAGATCACCGTATACCTGCGAAGCGACGATGAAGGTCGGGATATTCGCCATGAGGAAGGCCGTGATGCCCACTAGGATATGCGCGATCCTGGAGTCGGCCGGCGCACAGAATTCGAGGATCAGATAAAGATTCCTGCCGATGGCCGCTATCAGCCAGACCATGACGATGAGACCGGGCACGCCGAGTTCCACCAGAACCTTTCCCAGCCCGCCCTCGGACGAACCCCCTACGATCGATGCGATAGGCAGATCGGAAAAGAACCGCGCGCCCTGGCTGGCCAAACCGATTCCTGCACCGAGCCAACCAACACGGTGTATCGCGCTCTGGGCACTTCCCAGTCCGAGGCTCGACAAGCGCTCCGGTGCGTCCTCAAAAACCGTCGCTCCTCTTTGCAGGTAGAGGTCGAACTGATCCTGATATACATCGGGAAACAGATGTTCGAAACTAAACCAAATTATGAGTCCGGCGACGACAATAAAGGAGCCGAACAGAAATCTATTTTGTGTTGTACGAATGAACCACAATAAGGACACGTAGAACATCGTGAACAGCACCAGTTCCATGATCATCTTGCGGCGACCCGTAAGCAGCACCGCGCCAATCAAAAGCGTCGTCAGCAACGCCGCCAATATCCTTTCCAATGGCGTTTTTGATATGACCGCGGCCACCCCCAATAGGCATATCGCCGTCGTCATGTGCCAGGCGGCGATATCGGGACTACGCAGCAAACCGGGATGCGCGGTCAACACCGCGCCCAGATCGTAGATTACGAATCCCGTCCCGATCTGCTTTAACACTTTCCAATCAAAGCCCAGAAACGAAAGGTATACGCCGACAGCGACCAGCACACAAAGCGCGATATACACTTTGCCGAGCTGGCGAAGATCCCGTAGATCGTTGGCGTAGTAGTACGCCAACGGCATCGCCAGCAGGGGTGTGATGTACCCGAGCGTGCCGACGCCGGCAACAAGTACCTCGTCATAGCGAAAAACCGTGGCAAAAAACTGTATCGAGAGCACGATTACGAAGGTCGTCAGAGGATAGAACAACGATCCGCCCACACCGTGCAGCGGCGCAAAATAAGCGGACCCTTTGCGTAATAATGCGCCTGCTAGTCCGGCACCCAAAAAAATACCCACCAGTACGACGAAAAAAACGGGTTCGTCGGGAACGAGCTTTCGTATCGGGTCCTGAAGAATACCCGTCGTCACGACCACGAACACCGTGGCCCGTATGCTGTTGAAACAAACCAGCATCACAACGAGACCGAGCAGCAATGAAAACCAGAGCATGTCGTGGCCTACGACTTCAGATGTCGTGGTCCCCTGGCAAACAAGACAAAAGCCCAGAATATTCCCGCGACCTCGCTCACGAACGTCACCGGGATCCACCACGGCTTTCTCAGATGATGCCTCGTCATCACCGAACGGAAAGGCCGCTTCACGATCGACCGTACGCGGTGCCGAACGCCTCGCCCGCGCAGAAAAAAGTAATACGCGCCGACGGTGTGCGTGGGACTGAACGTCGTCAGGTGGTCTCCTCGCGTCCTGGTGCCGCCTTGGTCCAGCTTCAAGTGATCGACACTGGCTTTGGGATGATAATAGACCCGATTCCGGGACCCGTTGACCCTGCGGGCGAATTCGTCTTCAAAACGATACGCGGCACCCACGAAGTTCTCGTCAAATCCTCCTTGCTCCAGAGCCCGCTTCCGCGATACCGACATGTTGCAGGCAATCGCGTAGTCTATATATCCGGGAACGCGCGCGGGCAAGCCCGAATCATGCTTAGAATCGGCACCATCGGCATCTGCTTTGTGCCACGGTTGTCGAATCATCCCCATGACAATATTCGCAGCGCTCGTTTCATGAGCCCGTGCGTGCTCCGCAATCAAATCGCTAGTTACTACGACGTCGTCATCGAGAAACAGGACAACATCACCCAGGGCTGCGCTTAGCGCCTTGTTCATTGCTCGTGGAATTGACGGCGTACTTAGTCTATGCCAGATAATATCGCCGCAATTGTGCAGCGTCTCGAGTTGCCGGTGTACGTCTTCCTCGTGTATGGCGGTCTGATCCACGACCAGTATTTCCCGCGCTTGACTGTTCAAAGACAAAAGTTGTTTTACGGTTTCGACGAGCACAACGCCCCGGTTATAGGTCGGTATAGCAACCGTTACCGTAGTCGCGTAGTTCATTGTCTTCGAAAACTCGTAGTTATCAGCATTCGTAACGGTATGGGAGCGGGAGTTTGATAGCTATATCGATTTCTGCGCTCAGGACAAATAACTCGTGACCCAGCGAAGTAACGCCCGTAAATACAGCGGTCGTTTACTTAGCGCTAAACGGTAATAGTGCCTCGCGCGCTGTTTATCACGAGCATCAAGACAGGCAGCAATATGATAAAAACCTTCGGCATCGCGTCTATTACATAAGGAGTTGTTAATCGTGCCTTCGTCTAGCGCATCGCGCCATAGCCTATTCGCTTCCTCCAAAAGAGTGCTTTCGCTTTGTCCCGATCTTCGCAGCTGCGCGGCTTCGAGGACGAGCCTAGTGGTCGCTGTTTGTTGCAAACGTTGAGTAAAACAGATGTCGCCTGGACGTATCTTGGCCACGTATTGGATAGTTTCATTGACAACAATCGCACCGGCCTCGTGCATTCTCAGCCATAAATCCAAGTCCTGAGCAACGCGAAAAGCGGCGCGATAGCCTCCTATCGCATAATAGGCCGAACGCCGAAACATGGTATTACCGTGATGCGGCGGGCCTTTGATCTCGTCTGAACGCAGGCTGTTCATCCCGCGCTCGAATTCCTGTTGAGAGATCACGGAGTCGTAGAGGTGCTCTCCGTCGGGACCCACGAAGCGGGCCCCGGAAAAGACCAGAACCGCGCTGTCCTCTCGCTCCAACTGCTGATACTGGGCACGCAATCGCCCGGGCAGGGAAATGTCGCCGCCGCCGTCCTGGCGGGCGATATACCTGCCCTTCGCCCGGGCACAACCACGTATCAAGGCGTTCGTCAAACCCCTGTGATCCTGGTCGATTACCGTAATGCGGCTGTCGCTTTTCTCGAACTGGCGAAGCACTCTCGCGGTACCGTCCTGCGAACCGTCGTTGATGATGATAAATTCGTGGTCCACATCGTTCTGTTGCAGAACGCTCTCTACCGAATTCCAAACCTCTGCTTCGTCGTCTTTGACGCTCATGACGACGGAAATCTGCGGCCCTCCCTGCGTCATGCTCTCAACATGGGCGCCAAAGACGTTGACGGCAACCACGGCGGTTTGCCGTATGCGCTCCACACGGTGCTGCCGTCAGCGGTTGGCAACACCGTCCCCCGGGTCCCGCACGGAAAGTCCGCTCTGCGCGAGCCCCCGGTAAATCGAACGTGCGATCGATTCGTGGCCCCGCGGAGTCGGATGTCCGTCCTGTCTATAGTGCAGCCAGATTTGATTCTTTCTGCTCTCGCGTACGAGTTCCTGCGTGGTATCGATATAGTCAATCCCCAGCTTTTGGCAAATTCTCGCCAACCGTTCTCCGCCTATCCAACGATCGTAAGACTCCGGCCTACGACCAAAGGAAGATTCCCATATTTCGTCGTAGACCTGCGCCAGGTAAGGAATATTGACGACCACGAGCCGTAGCTCGTGGTCGTCCGCGTAGGAAGCCAGATCCGCCAATATTGCCTCCGCGAGCCGCCAACGATATGCCTGTTCCGCACTCAAGTCGCTTCTCAAAGCGGTTTCCAGCCCCGGCCACAGGGAACTGCCTCCGGGACGAAAATCGACCGCGATCCAGGTTGCCAGGCTGGATCGCCTGAGGGCCCGATACAACGCCAGATGTTGCAGAACACCGCGTATCTTCAGACTGTAGTCGCTCTTGTTCAATTTGCGTGTGTTGTCGACTGCGACGTCCTTTGCGCTGTCACGCTCCTGCAGCGTTCCGTCTTGACTCAGGTCGTAATATATTCGGTGCACACCGGGTTCGTAGACGAAACCGCCCTTTCTCGGCGGTATCAGATCGTAGAGGTCCGTTGCCATGGAAAATCCCACGATGACGGTGTCGATCCTCAGCGTATCCTTTAGCAGCTTCAGTCTCTGGACGTACTGTCCCAGGCTGTAGCCGATAACGCCGAGATTGAAAACCGTACCGCGATCGCGGTCTTCGGCGAACAACATTCTCTCCAATACGTTCGGCCAGGCTTGATGCGTGTCTACGCCAAGAGCAAACGTGTGCGAATCTCCCAAAGCCGCGATCCTTGTTTCCGCGTTCGCAAACGGATCCATCGGATCGTCGTTAAGACCGATGGAGTTGATGGCGTATCGGGCAAGGAATTCGGACGAACGTTCGGTGCCGGACGAATTCGGCTTCGGCGTCCAACCCAAGACAGCGTGGCTTACGTTTCTGTAGGACCCGGTTTTCTCGATCTCGGGGGCCACCCACCGGGCGATCCCTTCCGCGACGACGAAAACAACGACAAGAGCTGCCGCTGCTACCAAGATACTGTAACCGACCTTACGGCCGGATGTCCGTTGCGTGGCGACGCTCATATGCCGCGGCGATCGATCGTCTCGATGTGCTGGGTCAACCGTAAGTCGAATCCGCTTACGACGAAGCCACGCCCCGGGCAATCATCGTGTTTGTGTGCCGCCTCGGGACGGCGCGTGTTTACGTCGCGCCGGATGTCAGGCATTCGGTCTTACGGCCGCAGCCCGGAGTTTGTCCAGGCCGCAGGTCATCTTTCCCATAAATACGTGGCCGAGAAAATAACAGGCCAGCCCGTAGAGCCGGTAGCGGGTGGAGTCCAGACCCAGCTCGCCGGCCAGCCGGTAACATTCCCTCGAGGCGTGGGTATCCCCCGTTGATCCAAATTGGCGTGCGTTCAAAAATACCCATCGTCTGAAGATATCGTATTCCGGGGCCGCCTCGGTGACTCCCGCGCGATGCGCGCATTCAATCATCGTACGGAAGAACTGCAAACGCAGTTGCGGTGACAGCGCGTTCTTGTGCGCGCGCGGTCCGTCGTGTGCTCTGCGTACGCTCACGTGCTCGTCCACGTACGCCAATTCTACGCCCAGTGCCCCGGCACGGGCCTCGTATTCCCAATCTTCCACACAGGGCCAGTCGCACCAGCTTCCGATTCGTTCGACGACGTCGCGCCTGTAGAGCGGTGTCTCCGTGCTCCACCATCGATCGGCCAACAGGCTTGGAAACAAGGACCGCAGCGGCGTGCCCGTCGATTTCCAGGTATCCGCGAGGACTGTCCCCTCGAGGTCCTGCGCGGACGTTATTCCGTAAACGATTCCTGCACCGGGACGCCTCTTGAATTCGATGATCTGTCGCGCGAATTTTTCCGGAAGCAGCAGATCGTCGCTGTCGAGATACTGGATGTACTCTCCCCTCGCCCGTGTGCGACCGGCTTCCCGAGCCGGGCCCTGACCCCGCCTCGGGTTTTCGAAAGCCACGATCTCGTCGGGGTGCGATGCCTGCAAGCGGCGGATGACATCCGGGGTGTCGTCGGTGGAACCGTCGTCCGAAATGATGATCTCTATGGGTCTGTGCGTCTGTGCGAGTACGCTGGCGACCGCCTCCTGCAGCAAGGACGGCCTGTTGTGGACCGGGATGATCGTCGATACCAGATTGCTGATCAATGTCTCGATGGGCAATGTTCCGTTTCTCAGAGTCACGCCCGACGCAAGGCGTGCATCCGCATCCGGCCGATCTCGTATCCCACGTTGAACAGGCATATGCGCAAATTGCCTGCACGGCCGCTCAAACCCTGATACGCCCCCCGCCCCAACTGATCGACGATTCTCAAAAAAGAGCCCCCGTTTTTCAGGCGCTCGATATAGCGACACTGGTCTTCCGCTTTGCGCATCCCGTAATCGACGAATGCTCTGAGTTTCATTCTGGACTCGTGAACCCGATGCCAGCATTTGGCCTCGGCGACGTAATATCCTTTCTCTCCCCTTTGCATCGCCCGTTGCAGCAGTTCCGTGTCGTCCCCCACACCTCTTTGGCTTCCCCTCGGTCCGAGATCGACACGGTAATTTCCGACCTTCTCAAAGGTGGATCTTCTCACCGCCATGGAAGCGCCGATGGGCAACAGTTCGTCCGAATCGTCAAAATATCTCGAGCCGTCCCCCGCCGGCCTGAAATGCCCGAAATACCCGCCTAGCAGCGGTACCGCGTTCCCCTGGAACCAGTCCGGCCTCCGCCCGGCGGGCCACAACGGCAGGACGGCGCCGCCGAACCACGCCGCTTCCGTGTGTCGCGCGATGGCGGCCGCGTAAGCGCTCAACCAGCCTGCCTCCAGGACGACGTCGTCGTCGGTAAACAGGAACACGCTGCCCTCTGCCTCTTCCAGGGCCCTGTTGAGGGCGAAAGTCTTGCCTTGCCTTTGCTCGAAGACATAGTTGATGGGAATTACATCGTCGTAGCGTTGTACCACCGATCCGGTCGCGTCGCGGGAATTATTATCGACAACGAGTAATTCCCATTGCAGCCCATGCGGAACCCGCTGTTCCGCGACGCTATCCAACAATCCCGCGAGCAGATCCGCGCGGTTGTAGGTGGCGACGACCAGCGTGATCGACGGCGGCGGACCATGCGCGTTCACGCCTTGGGTCCCACAGATTCGGGACCGAGTCTCGCGATCACGAGCAGCGTGTTCCCCGATATCGTTCTCGATACGATATTACTCAAATACAGCAACGCGCTCCGGGAAAACATGAGATAGTAAGCGGCCCGAAAGCACCAGGCATTGCCTTGGATCGTTTTCGGCAGCAGTTCCAATGTGCTGGATACCACGTTTCTGTGTATGTCTCGAAAGTATAAAGGCTCGTTTTCCAGGTGGCAGAGTTCGAATCCTGAACGCTGCAATACTTCCCGCGCTGCGGTTTCGCCCCACCACGTCAAGTGGTGCGGGGGGTAATCCCAGGTTTCTCTCCTGCGGAAATAGACATTGGCCCGGGACCGATCGGGAGTCGAAAACACGAGAAACCCGTTTTCGGCCAGTGCTTTTCTGCAGCACCCGAGGAACTCATGAATATTCTCGATGTGTTCGATAAGGTGGAAAAACACAACCATGTCAAACGGCTTCTGGAAACAGGAAAAGTCTTTCATGCGATCGTAATCCAGGCACACCACGTCTGCGTCCAGTCCACGCCGCCTGCACCTGTCTACGACCTCATCGTTAAAGTCCACTCCGACGACATGATTACGCCGCTCGTTCGCGTGCCTGATGAAGTGCCCCTCGCCGCAACCGATTTCAAGAATCGAACCATTGCTCAACTGCGTGACGGCGAACACCCTTTGAAACTCCCAACGCTCGCCGTACCATTCCATGTCCCGATAGTAGGAAGATTCCGCCGGCACCGGCGGATCGCAGTACCCGAGGCGGCAATTCTCGCATTCATACAAAGAATAATTGATGCCGTTCTCGCTGCTCGCATGCTGCCCGATTTTCGTGGCCGCATCGGAGAAACAGACGGGACAGCGATGGCCGTCGCTCACGCGCGGTAATCGTCCTCAGCGCCGTGCCTGCTGCCCACGCCGGCAATATTGACGAGGCCTTTGTTTCTTTCTTCGTAGTTGTCGCCCCACTCTTCCAGGACTATGAACTGGACGAGATCTTCGCCCCACACCCACTGTCCGTCTCCCTTCCTGTGCGCGCCCAACCATATGGAATAGACGCCCGGACGCAGCAACAGCGGCGGGATCGAGACTTCCGACCGAAAACTGCCGGGCTGCAGGGCGGTTCCCTCTTCTGCATCTTGCAGGGTCAATATACGGACACCAGATTGAAAAATGGCCACGGAAAGATTGATATGTTGAAACCGCTGCAGGGCGGATCCTTCGAACCTGATCACGATATTGTCCCGGGGATGAAACACCAGATCGTCCGACAATGATTTTCCATTAACCTGTATATTATGGAATCGGATGGCGCGAGCGAGCTGGCCGCGGAACGAATGTTGCTTCAACTCTCCGTTTTTTGCGTGCGATTCGGCCATGTATCTGCGAATCGCTTCTTCGGCAACGCCGTCGTAGGTGACTCGCCCGGCGTGCAACAATATCGCTCGATCGCAAAGCGTGGCAACCGATCCCATATTGTGGCTGACGTACAGCACCGTCCTACCTCCGCGGGCCACATCCTGCATCTTGCCCAGACAGCGTTGCTGAAAGACCGCGTCGCCGACGGCCAGCACTTCGTCGACCAGCAGGATGTCCGTCTCCAAGTGCGCGGCTACCGAAAACGCCAGGCGCACGAACATGCCGCTCGAGTATCTCTTTATCGGAGTGTCGATGAAGCGTTCGACCTCGGCAAATTCGACGATCTCGTCGAACCTGCCCTGGATCTCGTTCCGCGTCATTCCCAATATTGCACCGTTCAGAAAGATGTTCTCCCTGCCCGACAGTTCCGGATGAAAACCGGTGCCTACCTCGAGCAGGCTTGAAACCCGACCACGCAGCGTCACTCTGCCCGTCGTAGGACTGGTAATCCGACTCAGGACCTTCAACAGTGTGCTCTTGCCTGCGCCGTTCCGACCAATGATGCCGACAACTTCCTTTTCTTCGACGGAAAACGTAACGTCTTGCAGCGCCCAGAAACGTTCCTGCGTCCGATCGATACCCCGCAATTGTCTCCATCTTCGCAGCGGCGACAGAAGCAAACCGCTCAGGAGTTCGCGGAACGAAGTCGTGCGACGGGCTTCGCCACCCACCACGTACTGCTTCCCCAGACTCTCGACTTTAATCATCGCTCATGAGCGAAGATTCCGCGCTCAACCGCCAACGTCCGTTCATATGATATCGGCGAATCGCCTCTCCACTTTTCCGAAATAGATCAAGCCGAACAAGAAGATGATCAACGACACGGCCAGCGCCGTCGCCATGGACACGAAGTCAATGGGTTTTCCCAGAAAGGCGGCCCGAAAACCGTCGATCAATCCGGTGAGCGGATTCAGAAACAGAACCCAACGCCAGTTGTCCGAAACGATGCTTGGCGGATAGATCACGGGAGAGACGAACATCCATATCTGCACCAGAAACGGAATGACATAACGGAAATCCCTGTACGCGACCGTAACCGCCGACAACCACGTTCCCACGCCAACGGCAGCAAACATGACGCCGAGGGTCAATACGGGCGCGAACATCAGATTCACCGACCACGAAATGCCGTAGTACCACATCATCATCAGCAATACGGTGCTTGCGACGGCGAAATCCACCAGTCCGGCGCCTATCGAGGACATCGGAATGATCAGACGCGGAAAATAGACTTTGCTCACGAGCTGTGACGACCCGACTATGGACACCGATGATGCGTTGACGGAATTCGCAAAGAACATCCAGGGGAGCAAGCCTGCATAGACGAAAATCGGATAGGGAAAACCTTCCGAAGGGATTTGCGCCAACCGTCCGAATATGATCGAAAATATGATCATGGTCATGATCGGCTGTATCAGAGCCCAGCCGATGCCGAGGACCGTCTGCTTGTAGCGTATTTTTATATCGCGCAGGCCAAGGACCCAGAGCAGTTCCCGATACGCCCAAAGTTCGCCGACGTCGGGCAGGCGCCAGCCCGCAGTCGGCTCTATCACGGTAACGCGATCGGCGCTGAAGTAGCCGCGGTTATTTTCGTTACCGTTACTCAATTTTCAGGTTTCGGCGAATTCCCGGGCTGCAGCGCAAGCGCTTCGATCAGATCGTGCTTGAATCGGTCATAGCTGAATCGTTCGAGCGCTTGTGCGCGCGCGACCTTTCCAAGACGTGCGACGAGTTCCGGGTCGCGCAAACACCCCATCAATTTCTCGTAGAGCCCGCTGACGTCACCGTAACCGACCGTCACTCCGTTCCGTCCCTCGTCGATGATCTCACGGGCGGCGTCGTCCCGGGACGCAATGCACGGGAGTCCGTGCCACATAGCCTCCGCGTAGACGATGCCGAACCCTTCCTGACGACTGGGCATGACGAAGATCGACGCGCGCCGATACAGATCGCCAAGGGTGTCATCGTCGACACGCCCCAAAAATTCGACGGCTTCTTCCAAGCCAAGCCGGCGAACTTTGTCCTCGTAGCGGGGGCGATCGTCGCCGTCACCGACGATCCACAGGCGCGCCTCCGGCATCTCTGCATGTACGCGGGACCACGCCTCGATCAGATGATCGTGACCCTTGCCGCGCTCTCTGGCGTCCATGCGAGCCACAATTAGAGCGACCGGGTCCGTACGCACAAATCCGGGTTCGTCAACATTGCGTCGCCAGCGAGCCGCGCGCGCGGGTTCGACACATAAAGGTATGGGCACTATGCGTGATGCAGTCTCGCTCGCAACCCGACGTATACGCGAGGCGGTGTACAGCGAGATGGTGAGAACCTTGTCGGCGCCGAGCAAGGCACGGTATGCGCGTGTTCCCGGTTTTAGATTATCCAGTTCTATCCCGTATATGAACACCGCGTAACGCCGAGAAGAGATGCCGGGAAGCGGCAGCGTCATAATGCGCGCGGGTCCGATATGATCGAACAATATCAGATCGTATCCAACCGATTGCGACAAACGCCACACGGACCAGACCGCACGAAGCTTGTTCGCCCCGGCAAGTATCTGTATGCCTTTGGTGGGTTGTGTCGGAGGATCGGCAGCGCGATCATTGACCAGCACCCTGTCGACCGCCCGCATGCGTCCGCAGAGTGCGGTTTCGTCCAGCGCGTACGCGACCGATCGCGCCACACTTGCAATGCCGCCTTCGCACGTGAGCCCCTGGGAGACAAACAATATCCTGCTGCGCGCGACATCGTTTTCAGCTCTCGCGCCGCGATCCATCTCGGCAACGGCCGCGCCCTCGGTTTCCATAGACACCTTCTGCCAGCCGGTTCGCTACGATATCGCCGGGTGAACCACGTTGGAAAACACCGTATGCGCCCATCTTCGGGCCCACGGACATCGCCGATCAGCGAGCACGGGCACGCGGCTCCAGCCGTTCAGCGCGCCATCGGAAGTCAGACATCTTGCGACGGGCACGTTAAAACCGGTCTTCTTTCTATTCCTTACGGGCGACGGCAGTGGCCGCGTCGGTGCGTCCGCGAGCAGTTCTTTGCGCTTGAGGGCGTCCCCCGAAACCAGATCCGGCGCCAAAGTCTTGAGGAGCGTAGCGTCGACCAGCGGCGTTCTGATTTCCACCGAATGCGCCATTCCCGCCCAGTCCGCGTCGCGAAGCAACTGGTTGCGCAGATAAAAACTCGACTCCAAGGCGGCGGCGCGACCGAACTGCGTACCCGGATCGGGATCCATACCCCGATTCAGATGCTCCAGGGGAGCCAGGACGGCCAGGCCCTCCGCGGCGATTTCCGAACCCAGCAGCTGCGGCAACTCCCACGGCATGAACAATCCCCGTCGCAGCAGATACACACCCGCGTGCGTGCCGGCGAACAGCATCACGCCCTCCGTCTTCGGGTGCAGCGGTACGCCGCAGCGCCGAAGCATACGAATGCAGGACCGCGATACGGCTTGCAGCTTCGACGATCGGTTTACCGCGGCCAGCATGCCGGCGCCGCGCGGTGCGTCGGCGAAGGATGACGATCACGAGAGCCGCCGCCAGAACGAGCATGAGGACGAGGAGCGCCATGCCGCGTGCCTGCGGGAAGCGGCGCGGGTCGAAGGGCTCGACCGGAAAGCACAACTTTCAATCCCTGTTTACCTGCGACCCTGCTCAACAGCCAGGTATTGAGACCGTCTATGGAAGGCTGGTCCATCGCGGCAAAGAATTCCGGAATCAACTCCTGGATATCGGCGCAGGAATAGGAGCGCGCAACATGCCGGGCGCCGTAGCGGCGCGCAACCTGTGCCGCCAACGGTTCCTCGTCGTCTCTCGTGCCTCTGTATTCGTCGAAGGCGAGTGTCAGCGCCGTTATCGACTCGCTGTGAGCGTCCCGCATCAGTCCCAGCACCGCCCCGGAATCCAGTCCCGCCGAGAGGAAGACGCCGACGGGGACATCCGCCGTCAGATGCCGCGCAACCGAACTGCGTATCGCATCCGCCGCCCGGCCCGGATCCCACGAAGATTTTTCTTCCAGGGACGCGCGGCGATATGTTTCCGCGATTGAAAAATAGGTGTGGATCACGGGTTTGGCGCCCAGCCGGCAGTGCAGCAGGCTGCCGGCGGGGAGTGCGCGGATAGCGCGGTAAGACGTAAAAGGTTCCGGTATATGACCGAACAGATAAAATCCGCACAACCCCGCCGGATCGAGTTCGCCGGACACCGCTCCGCCCGCGCGCAGTGCCTTGACCTGCGAGGCGATGCGCAGCGACTTGCCGTCGTCGCAAAAATACAGCGGCTTGATGCCGTACGGATCGCGCGCACAGAAAACGGATTCCTGTTCGGCATCCCAGATCACGAACGCAAACATTCCACGCAGATCGTCCAGCATTCGCGAACCTTTCTCGCGATATAGATACAACAGCACCTCTGTATCGCTATGGGAAAAGAAGCGGTACCCTTTCTTCTTCAACCGATGCTTCAGCTCCAGGTAGTTGTAGATTTCACCGTTGAAAACAATAACGTTCTTGTTAGTTTTATCGATCATGGGTTGCGCCGCGGCCGCGCTGAGGTCAATGACTGACAGTCGGGTGTGCGCCAGCGCCACGCGATCCCGAATCCACAGCCCGCGCCCGTCCGGACCCCGGTTCTGCATGCGATCGCGTATGGCGACGATTTCCCTCCGGGAAACGCCCGACGAATCGTTGTAGCGGGCGATCGCCGCCAATCCACACATTGATGATGCTACTGCTCGGTCAGCCGGACGAAACGGTCTTCACGGCGATCAATCACGGCATGCCGTCTTGGTTGGAATCCCCCGATGGCGCACGCTAGATCTTAGTCCCGTGGCTCAATAGCGCATCGAAATAGTCTACGGTATGTTGCAAGCCTTCACGCAGCGGCACTTTCGGCTCCCACGACAGATGTTCTCTGGCCAGCGAGATATCCGGACAACGCTGCTTCGGGTCATCGCTCGGCAGTGGTTGCCGCTCGATACGGGAAGTCGAACCGGTGAGATCGATGATCGTGTTCGCAAGCTCGGAGATGGTGAATTCCGTCGGATTCCCCGCGTTCATCGGTCCAATAAACTCGGGCGCGCTCTCCATGAACTGCACCATGACGTTGATCATGTCGGATACGAAACAGAACGATCGCGATTGTGAGCCGTCGCCGAAGACTGTAATTGGCTCGTTCTTGAGCGCCTGCACGATGAAATTAGACACTACCCTACCGTCGTTGGGATGCATCCTGGGACCATAGGTGTTGAAGATCCGCAGCACTTTTATCGGCAGTCCGTGCTGGCGATGGTAGTCAAAAAACAAGGTTTCCGCACAGCGCTTTCCCTCGTCGTAACAGGCGCGCAATCCCACGGGATTCACATTTCCCCAGTAGGTTTCCTGCTGCGGATGCACGCTCGGATCGCCGTAGACTTCGCTGGTCGACGCCTGCAGGATCGGTGCTCCGATCCGTTTGCTGAGTCCCAACATATTGATGGCGCCGTGAACGCTCGTTTTCGTGGTCTGAACGGGGTCGTGCTGATAATGAATGGGCGACGCAGGGCACGCCAGGTTATAGATCTCATCGACCTCGACGTACAGCGGGAAGGTAACGTCGTGGCGAATAGTTTCAAAATACGGGTCGTCCATCAGGTGTGCGATATTTGCTTTGTTTCCGGTGAAGTAATTATCCAGACAAAGCACTTCGCTGCCATGCCCGAGCAGCGCTTCGCACAAGTGGGAGCCCAGAAACCCCGCCCCTCCGGTGATCAACACGCGCTTCCTGTCTCTCGATTTCATGCCGGATGTTTTAGTTTACGATCCATCGCCATCGCCGACATGCCCAAAGCAGCTATGATGTAAAAGTAGGCGGCATTGGCCGGTATTCTGAAGTTGAAATCCATTGCAGCGTGTACGAGTAGTCCAGTTATTGAAACCAGCACGCCGGTGGCGGCGTTCTTGGTGAATGAAGACGTTTCGGGCTGATACACTTTTACCAGTTTAAAAAATACGACGCCGATTGCCAGTCCCAGGATCGCCGTTCCCACAATTCCTTGTTCTACCAGCGTTTCCAGGTAATCCGAATGGGCATGATCGTAGGTGCGCAGCCTGAGGTTGCCGTTGCGATATCGCGGGAACACCCATTGGTAGTTTCCGCCGCCGATTCCGACAACCGGATAATCCGCCGTCATCTCGGCCGTCAATTTCCACTGCTCTATTCGTTCATCGTTCCCCATCTCATGGAACCGCGACATCAACGTTCCCACACCGAACCAGATACCGGCCAGCAACATAGCGGCGCCGGCAGTCACGGCAAGCCGCGACGCGCGATGGGTCTTTTGGTCCCTCGACCGTACCAAAAACCACACTATCAGCAACGACGCAATCAACGATAACACGCCGCCGCGGGATTCGCTGAGGAACAGGGCAGACAGCAAAACAACCAGGCATATGAAAATCCAACCGTTCGGTCGAAGCAGCAGGTCCGCAAGATTGAAAACGATGTTTCGCATCCCGCGCCACGGTCTCACCGGATCATGGCTGCTCAGTAACAAGCCGAGACCGACACCCGTCGTGAGCAGTAGGTGGCCGGCGAAATGATTGCGGTTCAAAAATGTGCCGGACACCCATCGGTGCCCCTCCAGCACCTCCCGATCTACCGGGATCGTATCCGTGAACAGGGCATATAAGCCGAAAACGGACTGGAAAAATCCGACCAGGAACAAGGTATAGGCGAGCGTCAACAGGCGCATGCGTGTATGGACCAGGGCGAAGACGAGCACGAAGAGCGCTACATAAGTACTGTATTTGGTTGCCTCCTGCAGGGTGTTGTATCGATCAAGGCTGATGGCATGTGTTGCGATCTGCCGTTCGCCCGAAGCCGCCTGATACAAGTCGTAGGCCCCCGGGCTGAGCACTTTCACCAGACTGAACGGAAGCGGAGTCGCCTGGAACAGTTGATACAACAGCCAAATCAACATCAGCGCGAGGATGGGGCCGAGAGGTCTCCAGCTGACCGTGGGCATCGACGGCTTCAACAACTTGCCGAACGCCCATAGCAACAAAGTGCCGAACACCACCACCTGCAACAGATGTATCGACCACGTCGGTTTACTGCCGTACGGGATCGGAAGCCAGACGGCCAGAAGTAATATCGCCGCGTAACAACCAAAGTCTATGACCCTTGCAGAATATTCCAGCGCTCTGTCGATCATGCCTAATTTCTGGCTAGCGCCGCCTTAAACTGGATCTCGAGTTGATCGTCGTCTGTGATGAACCGCTCAAGCTGACCCTGCCAGTTGTTTTGAATAGCGATATCCATAATGTGCGCAATGAGCGTTGGGTCTTTCAGACCGCGCCGTACCATGTTCAGTATTGATTGCCGCATGGGATCCGGCAAGCCGCCCCATGCGCGGATGCCCGCCGAGATCACCTGGTGCTGCACCTGCCGTTCCCACGGGCCCAGATCCACGGCCCTGCTCAACGCCGCCAGCATTTCGTCGTCGATCTCGCCGGCATCGACCTTCGCGGCCGAGAGGGCCGCCCAGGTCAAACCCCAGGAAGGTCTCTGGCGCGTCGCACGTCTGATATGATCTATCACCTGTTGCCGCGATCGTGTGGCAAGTTCGGACCACAGCCTCTGCTCGTAGGCACGCCACTGGTAGAGTCGGGCCAGGCGCATGGAAACCCATGCGTCCCCCGGATTCCATCGTGCCGCCCGTTGCAGCCGTACAAGCTGTCGCTCCCATTCCCCGGGGTCTTCCGTTGACCCGCGCTCTGCCAAGTCGGCAAGATACTGCTCCGATTCGCGAATGGCGTTCCAGGTCCATATGGATATCCCGGACCAGACGATCAGGGCGGTAGCGACGACGATTACCGCTAAATATACAGTGCGGACCAATATGCAGGATAGGTGGAGTATGGACTACGAGGCTTTGCGTGCGGCGGTCGTGGACCCGTAGTAGTAGTGATACTTACCGCCGTAATAATACGAGTTCTTCTGGAACGATACCTGGGTCAGAACGATGCCCAGGGGGGTGATATTGGCTCCGTCCAAACGGCGCATGGCGTCTCGTACGATGTGCTGGGTCGTGCGCCCGGATTGAATCACCATCAGCACCGCGTCGACCAGATGACCCAGAACAATAGCGTCGCTTACCGGTAATATCGGCGCCGTGTCGATTACGACGTGCGCAAAATTATCATTCAGTTCGCCGAGTGTACGGGCCAGACGCTTGGACGAAAGCAGTTCCAAAGGATTGGGGGGCACCACGCCGCTCTCGAGAACATACAAATCCGGGCATTCATCGTCCGCCACGATACAATCATTCAGGGAACCGGTTCCGGCGACGTAATCCACCAGCCCGTTCCCACTCGAATTCGAGAGGCCTGCCGCAAATTTGGGTTTTCGGAAGTCCGCGTCAATGAGCAGGGTTTTCCCTAGCTGTGCCATGGACATCGCGAGATTTGTCGCCAAGGTGGTTTTACCTTCCGCTTGCAGAGACGAAGTTATCAATATGCTTTTCGGCGGATTGTCCACATTGGAATACATGATTCCGGTGCGAATATGATTTACGGCTTCTGAAAAGGACGACTTTTTTTCATGTATAAAATACCGCTCGGGCGCCATTGTTTCGGATACGGACGACGCAGCCGTTTCCTTTTTTGTTCTCAAATCCTTGATATTCAGCAGCGGCATGACACCGAGCACGGGAAGATTCAACTTCTGCTCCACTTTTTCGGTGGAAGAAAACGTATTGTCCAGATGTTCCCGCAAGAAGGCCAGGAACACGCCGAAACTCAAGCCTATCAGCGCCCACATCGTCAGAATCTTGGTCTTGTCCGGTTTGAATGGCGCCCTCGGCGGCAGCGCTTTGTCAACAGTACGGGCACTGCTCAACTGCTTATCCACCGATAAATCGGCCTCCCGAAACTTACTCAGGAACACGCCATACAACTCTCTACTAGCGCCTACGTCGCGTTCAAGTTTATCCAACTGAAATTCTTTTCCGCGAGCGTTGACAACACGTTTTGACGCGTCCTCGAGACGGCGCTTGGTGGCGTTCAATTCCGCAAGCGCCGCTATCATTCTCGGGTGCTTGGGACCGTAACGCTTCGCGAGTTCCGAATACTTCGCCTCGGCGGCGACCAGTTCCTGATTCAGCAGTCCCAATTCTTTGCTGGTGAGCTCTTCGATGCTTTTTAGATCGACCATCCCCTCTCTGGACTGAAACGTCTGCAATTGCTGCTCCGACTGCGTCAGTTTTTCCCGCAACTCCGTCAACCTCTCCGTCAACCAACTGCTCGCCAGCTTGGCACGGTCCAGACGGGACTCGAGTTCCAGGTCTATGTAAGCGTCCACCAGTGCGTTCGCAACGTCTGCGGCGAACTTGGCGTCCGTTGAATCAAACGAAACATACACCAACTGGCTTTTTTCCCCGCCGCGCACATTCACACTGCCCTGTATCATCGCCGCAATGCCGCTGCGTACCCGTTTCAGCTGTTCGGGGCCCAGCGTCGTTGTGGCGTGCGCGCTCTTCGAATCGGATGTCGATTCCATCCCGAACATCTTTTTGAGTTCGGATACGAAGGATATAGCGGGGCGAGGTTTCGGCGTTCCTCTCTCCACCAGACCGAGCTTGTCCACGACCCGCGCCGCCACGGCGCGGCTGCGGAGCAAATCGTACTGCGTCTCGTAGAAGCGCCATGCGGTTGCGTAGACGACCGCGCCTTTTTTCGCCGAAGCCAACGAGGAGAAATCCGGTTCTACGACCATAGTGGTAGTCGCGCGGTACACCGGAACCTCGGAAACCGCTTTCAGGCCACCGACCACCGCGCCCAGCAGCGCGAGCACCAGGATGCTCCATTTGTATCGCTTGATGACGTCAAGGTACTCGCCAATGTGGATCTTGGCGTCGGAGTCGTGCGGCGAAATCATCGGAAACGAAGCGTTGCCGATACTGCCAGATTGCGGCACCGATTGAAGTTTAATATTGGATTTTTTCAAAAAAGACTCGCCCCGACGGTGATCACGTCGCCGGCCTCTATGGGTAGATTCAAGGAGACCTTCTTGAGTCTGACCTGGTCGCCGTTCCGGTCTTCACGCGATATTTCTATCTTACGCTTCGAGGCGCGATCGCTGAACCCACCCGCCAGCGCCAGAGCCTTTTCCACCGTCAATCCCTTTCTGAATTCGTAGCTTCCCGGCTGCTTGACCTCTCCGTAGAGATAGATGAATTCCTTTGATTCGATTTCCGCCACCTCGGGAATCGTGATCACATCGCCGGGGAACACGGGATGATGCAGACCCACGCTCGCTACGGAGTCGTTTTCCCGCAGCACCGTGGTGCCTTCCTTTCTGCCTGATTTCGACAGACCCCCGGCGAGCGCGATCGCCTTTTCCACGTTCAATCCCTCCGCATATTCGTGTGCTCCGGCATTGTTGACGCCGCCTTTGACGAAAACCGGACGATATTCGACGATGCTCACCGATACGGTGGGCTTTCGCAAGTACCCGTTTCGCAACATCGCGGTAAATCGCCGCTCGAGGGAACGCACGGTATGACCGTCGACCAGGATCTGTCCGAGAAGAGGATAAGAGATCAATCCGTCCGCGGGGACACGCACTCGCTCCAGGCTCAGATCAGGCTCCCCGAAGACGCGAACGCTGATCACGTCACCCGGGGATATCCGATATTCGCCCGTTACGTAGGAGGTACCGGCAGCGGGCGTTGCGCGCACTTGCCCCGATCCCGTTCCCTGCGTCCCGGTCCGGTGCTGAAAACGGTAATCCAAGTCGATCGGTGCGAGTGCGATGCCGGTCACTGAGCCGGAAACGGCCGGTGCTTGCCACAGCAGCGCTGAAACCAATACTAGCCATTTACCCATAGACTCGGGGTGATCAAAGTCGCGTGTCAACCACTAAGTATAGATTCTAACGCGTTTTCCCACCCAGCGAAAAATCGCTTCGCAGCAGAAGCGTGAAGGATTGGTCCTCGTATTCCACCGCAGGATCGTTGGAATCCCGCTCCGTGTCGCCGTACTGCGCGGTCACGGTCAACCACCTGCTGAATCGGTAGCTGAGCCCGATCCCGAGGTCCTTTATCGTATCGTCCCGATCGTTCGGGTAGTCGTCCTCGGTATGATTGAAAAATGCGTACAATCGCCAACGCGTACTGAGGTCGTGGGCCCAGTGCAGGCCGATGAGGCGACTTACGTAGTATGGATCGGTCAGTTCGCCCGCCGCGGCCTCGGGATCTCCGCGCGATTGCTGTGCGCTCTCCTCGGTGGTTCGAGAAGCTAATATTTGAATGCGGCTGAACGGCCGCATCTGCCATACCAGTTTTCCGAGATAGGAAGTGCCGTCAAAATCATTGAAGGCCGGATCGCTCATCTCCTTTTCCAGGTCGCCGATTTTGAACAGTGCGTCCAGCGTTGCCGATGCGCGCCAGCGAGCGCCGAGGTAATAGACGTCTTCTTCGCTGTCCAGTCCCGCGGCATCGTCGTCATAATCGATGTCGGTGTGATTGGCTTCGAGAAACAATGAGGTTTTGGGACTGAGGTTATAAAACAGTATTCCGTGGATACGGTCGTTCCGCCGATTGCGGAACTGCTGATCGTTGTTCTGGTAGTCCCAATCGGATCGCGTTAATCCCACGGCGAACTGCAGCGCCTGGGTCGGTCGCCCCAATATGATTTCGCCGCCGTACCTGAGCACTTCCACTTCGTCGGGTTGCTCGTCGGTAAACGTTCGAGTTCCGGATGCCCCCCGTTCTTCCTGCGCATCGCTGTACTGCCCGAACAGACGAACATCGAGCTTCGGCGACAGGTCGAAACGCAACGCCCCATCCAGACTATGGTTGGTGACGTCTTCGTCATCCAGATCACGATATCGCAGAAAATTCGCCGAGTATCGAATTTCTCCTCCGTGCCTTCCATTGAAGCGGGTTCGGTAGGCGAGCTCCGGTGCGATGACGAACGCCAGATCGCTTTCTTCGAAGCCCGGAGTCCGCCGAACATTCGTGTGATATTGAAGGCCCAGCGTAAGCGATGGAAAAAAACCGCGCAATTCGTCTCGCAGGGCGTCCGGCAGGGGCGTGAGCATTCCCTGGGTGTGGGCCGCGGGCGGCACGCCGAAGGTCAGTTCCTGCGCAGGCAGGTCCTCGGTGTCGACGTTTTCCTGGGCGGTCGATGAAACCGCGTATAGCGCGGCGCACGGAGCCAGGATCGAGACGACAAAGCCGGCCTTTGACGCGGCGACGCCGTCCCTGCGGCTATACCTATTCGAGTTCATCCGCTAAAAGCCGATCAGACGCCGTCTGTCTAACGACTCGGCGGTTCCGGCGGCGTGGGCGTCGGCGTGAAACCTCCCCCTCCTCCGGGCGAAACGAAACCCTCGACCCTTGGCCGCGGCGGTTCGCAGATTGCCGGATCGCCGCCTGCGGCGATCGCGGCGCTACATATCAAAGCCGTGGAGCGGATGGGATCGCCGCAGGGCAGGCGCCCGATGTCGTGGTAAAAGAACACCACCGGGATTTCGTCCAGACCCATCTCGATCGCCGCCGCGAGACGATCGGCTTCGTTCGCCCATACCCTGCCGTCGCCGGAATTGAACAATGAAAGCAGCAAAGGTCGATCGAAACCGGCGCTGCGGATTTCCTCGGTAATCGCCGCCCACCTCTCTGGATCGACGTCGTCTCGATCGAGCGCTTCAACGATCCGGCTCAGTTCCTCCACCGACGCCAGCATATGATGATCACCAACTTTCCATTCGGGAACCGGCGTCAGCCTGCGTCCGACATTGAAAAAGTCGTCGACGATCTCTTTCACGGACACGTCCTCGCCATAGCGGCTGATAGGTCGATATCGCCGGTCATTGAAGATGAACACGACCGGTAGATCCTGCAGTCCACGCCGTTGCGCGTCCTGAATGCGCTGCATACCGCTGTCGAGGATTATCTCGTTGTTGTCTTGATACAGAGAAACGAAAATCGGCCTGTTCGATGCATGGCTGAGCGATTCGGGCTGTAGATTTCCGCTTTGATACCACCAGGCGTCTTTCGCAAGGTTCGCCAATTCGTCGATGGAAACCCTTACGTGGAACCCGCCCGTAAACCATTCCGGGAGCGGCCCCAAACGCTTGTTTTCTTCGAAAAACCGCCGCGCCACCTCGGCGACCGTAGGCCGGGACCCAAGTTCGCCCGCCTCGTAAACCACGATATATCTGTCCGCGCCCTCCGATTCGTCCTGAATCGCCCATCCCGGCAGGGACGGCAGCAGAGCAACCGCGGTGTCGTAAAACTCCTGGGCCCGTCGAACGTCGGACTTCACCGCGAGAAATACCATGTCGTTGATCGTCACGCCGAGAGTCACGCCGTGCAACATCACCGAGACCGGTGGATACCCCAACTTGAGGAACGTTTGAATTTCGTTGAACGTCCTGCGGTCAATTTCTAATCGAATCGCATCGTTGCTGGACTGAATATGCACGTCGTTCCCCACTTCCGCCAACGTGGAAATCGAGGTTCCCGAGAGGAGGGTCAAAATACCCACGATTATTGTTTTACGCATGATTACTCCCTAGAAGGGTTTCCTGCTGCTGTGGGATGGACCCGCTAGCGTTTATTGGTCTCTTTCGGATCCCGGATCGGCCTTTACTTCGAAACCTCATTGTAGCGTCAATCTTGCGGCGCGATCAAAAAACCGTCTTCGATCCACCGGCCCGCGGTCGTTCGATGCCGGGCCCACATCGGGTTGCGCAGGTTCAAAACGGTAAAATGTTCAAAAACTTCATGCCGCCCCGATGGATTCGACACCGTTCATGTATTTCACCAGGGCATCCGGCACGCGAATGCTGCCGTCGGCCTGCTGGTAATTTTCCATGATCGCCACCAGGGTTCTGCCTACGGCCAAACCGGACCCATTAAGGGTATGCACCCACTCCCGCGCGCCCGTTTTTTTGTCTTTCCAGCGCGCGTTCAGACGGCGGGCCTGGAACGACTCGAAATTGCTGCAGGAAGATATTTCGCGATACTTATTCTGCCCGGGTAACCAGACCTCCAGGTCGTAGGTCTTGGCCGCCGAGAACCCGAGGTCTCCGGTGCACAGCGCCACGACGCGATACGGCAGTTCGAGACGCCGCAATACCGTCTCGGCGTGGCCGGTGAGCTCTTCGAGGACGGCGTACGAGTCCGCTTCCTTGACCACCTGCACGAGCTCTACCTTTTCAAATTGGTGCTGGCGGATCATACCGCGTGTGTCTTTGCCGTAGCTTCCCGCTTCGCGGCGAAAACAGGGCGTATGCGCCACCAATTTCATGGGCAGATCCGCAGACCCCACGATGGTATCGCGCACCAGATTCGTCAGGGGCACTTCGGCGGTCGGTATCAGGAAGAGCTCGTCCGTTGAAGTCGCAAACTGGTCCTCGGAGAACTTCGGCAGCTGCCCGGTGCCGAACAGACTTGCACGATTGGCGAGGCAAGGCACGTAGTACTCTTTGTAGCCGTGTTCGCCGGTATGGAGATCCAGCATGAAGTGGATCAACGCGCGATGCAGTCGTGCCAACTGGCCGCATATCACTACGAATCGAGACTTCGCGATTTTCGCCGCGAGATCGAAGTTGACGCCCTGCAGGCGATCGCCCAGATCGACGTGGTCCAAAGGCTCAAACTCCGGTTCCGGTATGTTCCCCCAGCTTCTGATTTCTACATTGTCGGACTCGTCGTTTCCGTCGGGAACCGAATCGTGCGGCAGATTCGGGATCTCATAATAAAGTTCCTGCAGGCCGCTTTGTACATTCTCCAATGCGCTTTCCGCTCCCTTAAGCTGATCCCCCAAAGCGCCGACGGCGCTGACCAGAGAATCTATATCCTCTCCGCGCGCCTTGGCCTGCCCGATTTTCTTCGAACGTACGTTACGTTCATTCCTCAGACGCTCCACCTCGGTTTGCATCGCTCGCCGCTGCGCTTCCAATTCCGCGAAACCCTCGATATCGAGCTCGTACCCGCGGCGTCGCAGCGCCGCGGCAACGGTTTCCGTGTTGTTTCTCAGGACATGTGGATCCAACATCTGTAGCGTCGTTGTTATCTAAGCGTTCACTACGGCCGACCACGACACTATGTGTCCGGCTTCTATTCCGTTACTGAGGTGCGAGAGAATGGATTTTACCTTCTCCGGTTCGTCGAAAAATTCGACGACCAGGGGAAGGTCGCCTGACAGATCAAGAAGATGAGAAGAATGATATTTTCCCGATTTCCCGAAACCGGCTACTCCGCGGAACACCGTCACGCCGCGAACCTTTTCGACGTCGTGCAATGTCTTCAATAACCGGTCGAGCTGAGTCTCCCGCTCCGTCAAGTAGATCCTGACCATGGTCACCGGTAGTGTTTTCATCGTCTACGGTAACTGTCGCGCCAGACTGATTCCGAACCAGGTGCCCGCCAGACAGAGTGAGACACTTGCGACGATATTGGCCGTCGCTCGCAGGTAGTGGCCGTTGTCCATCAGATTGTAGGTTTCCAGGGAAAAGGTTGAAAATGTCGTGAAACCTCCGAGCAGCCCCACAAGTACCGCCAAACGCCAGATTCCCGTCATCGCCGATCGTTCCAGAAAAACGACAAACAGGTACCCGATCAAGAACGAACCGAGGACATTCACGGCCAGCGTGCCGTAGGGAAATTCCCGGCCCACCAGCCTGTGAACACCCGACGAGACCAAGTAGCGCAGTACGGCTCCGAAAGCGCCGGCAACGGCGATCGCTAGCACCTGGCTCATTGATGGTCTTGCATTCGTATGCGCACGGCTCGCCGCACCTGGAGCCTAGTTGTGGGTCTGATCGATCACATCGACGCCCATCGGCGGCACAAATGCGAATTTTGCATCTGTTATCGGCGGGTTCTCCTCGGTATCGCGGAACGTGATGCGCGTCGTCTGGCCAAGCCCGTCGACCAGTTCCATTACACGAAGCCGTCCATGTTCGAAACCGATGCGCAATTCGGAAAACCCGCTATTTTCGTTTTTCGGAACCATGGCGACCCACGACAGCCTCCCGAAGTCGCCCAGTTCACGCACCGAATAATGTTCGGACAGGTTTCCCTTGCCCGCGAGAACGCTGGCGGGGGTTCCTCCCAGGGTATCGGCCAGTGGACGAGCGGTGACTTGTTCCAGCTCCACGTCGTGGATCCATACCTTGTTGCCGTCGCTGACGATTATCTGTTCCAAAGGCGGATCGTAGTCCCAGCGAAATCGCCCGGGACGCTTGATCAGCATGCGTCCGCTGCTCTCTTCGATCCGATTCAATCCTTCGTCGAGCACTACCTGGTCGAAATTTGCAGAAAACGTATCGACCTTGTAGAAGAATCGCTTGAGGCTGTCCGTGCCGTCGCCCGCGGTCGCGGCGTTCGCGAGCAATGCCGTCAAACCGAACATCAGTATTGTCAACGATCGTTTCATCAATTCAATGCTTCGGTGGCGGAGGCGCCAACACCTCCCGTTTGCCGTTCGTCTGCAGGGGTCCTACGACTCCGGCTTGCTCCATCGCTTCGATCATGCGTGCGGCTCGATTGTATCCTACGCGCAGTTGCCGCTGCACTGCGGAGATCGAGGCCCGGCGTGTCTCCGTGACGATACGCAGCGCCTGATCGTAGAGCGGATCTTCCTCTGCATTGTCCGCGTCCGCGGCCGCTCCGGGCAGGGCCGGATCCTGGAAATCAGAGGGCCCGAGCAGAACCTCTTCCTGGTAGCGGGGCTCGCCGGCCTGCTTGAGATAGTCCACGATACGATGGACTTCCTGATCCGACACGTAGCTGCCGTGCACGCGTATGGGTGTGCTCGTGCCGGGCGGCAGATACAACATGTCTCCGTAACCCAGGAGTTGGTCGGCGCCGATCTGGTCGAGAACCGTTCGCGAATCCACTCGTGCAGACACCTGAAATGCGATCCGTGAAGGTATGTTCGCCTTGATGAGGCCGGTGATTACGTCCACCGACGGTCTCTGCGTGGCCAGGACCAGGTGAATGCCGGACGCCCGGCCTTTTTGCGCCAGCCGTGTAATCAGTTCCTCTACCTTCTTGCCGACGACCAGCATCATATCGGCCAATTCATCGATAACGACGACGATATAAGGCAGGGCCGACTGCGGCTCCGGGTCCTGCAGCGCGGGATCGGCCAAGGGATCCGGAATCGGAGCGCCTTCGGCTTCCGCGTGTTTCACCTTGCGATTGAATCCCGAAATATTCCGCACCCCCAAGGCCGCCATGAGTCGATATCGGCGTTCCATCTCGACTATGCACCAGCGTAACGCGTTTGCCGCCTCCTTCATGTCGGTTACCACGGGAGCCAACAAATGCGGTATGCCGTCGTAGACCGACAGTTCGAGCATCTTCGGATCGACCATGATCAGGCGCACGTCCTGAGGCGAAGACTTGTACAGCACGCTCAGTATCAATGCGTTGATGCACACCGATTTGCCCGATCCCGTGGTGCCCGCTATGAGCAAATGGGGCATCTTGCAGAGATCCGCGATCACCGGAGTTCCGCCTATGTCTTTACCGAGCATGAGGGCCAACGGGGTATTCGCGTCTTCGTACGAACGTGCCGACAAACCTTCGATCAAACGCACGGTTTCGCGGTTCTCATTGGGGACCTCGACACCGATAACGGTCTTTCCAGGTATGTTGTCCACCACGCGAACGCTGGGCACGGAGAGAGCGCGCGCGAGATCTTTTGCGAGCGCGGATATCTGACTCGATTTTACGCCTCGCGCCGGTTCGATTTCGAAACGCGTAATGACCGGCCCGGGGTGTACGGCGACGACCTCGACCTCGACATTGAAATCCGACAGTTTCTTCTCCAACAGTCGCGACATCGCTTCCAGCGTCTGCTTGGAGTAGCTGTTTCCCTGCATCTCCGGCTGGTCCAACAGCGTGAGCGGCGGTATTACCGAAGACGTCGTGGGCTTGGCGTCGAACAGATTGGATTGCTTTTCGCGTTCCAATCTACCGCTCTGCGGCGGCGTCTGAATCTTCGGCTCGATTCTCGGAGATCTGCTTTTCTCGAGCCGCTCCCGTATTTTCGTCACGGATGATTGACGAGCAATACTGGCGCGCTTGCCTACCGCTCTATCCACGAAACCGCTCACTTTTTCTCGCGCGATCTCGAAAAACCTGAACGCGTATTCGCCGGTCCGGTCCATCAACCAGAACCACGACAAACCGGTGAAAAAGGTCACCCCCGTAAGAAACATCGTCAGCAGAAACACGGTTGCGCCAACCTCTCCGAAAATCGGATCCAATGCGCTTGTCGCCATCGAGCCCAGCACGCCGCCGGCGACGTAGGGAACGTCCCGTGCCGCGTGCTGAAAGTGCTGATACTCCAGCCCGCTCGCTCCTATCATGGTCAAGACGAAACCTGCGCCGATGAAAATCCGCTTTGTGTACGATCCGGGTACGCCCTTCTGCCGGGAACGGTAGAATTTCCATCCCAGAAACAGAGTTATTGCCGGAAACAGGTGCGCCACGCGCCCGAAACCGTGATGCAGCAGGTCGGCGATCCAGGCGCCGAATGCGCCGCCCAGGTTCTGAATATCGGCGCCCGTGCCGGTGTTCGACCAGCCCGGGTCCCGGGGCGAGTAACTGGCGAGAGAGATAAACAGATACAGGGCCACCGCCGCCAGCACGAAGACGCCGCTTTCGCGCAGCATATGTACGATTTTGGGTGACAGCATCGGCGTCGAAGATGCCCGGGTACGACGTGCTTGTGCCATAGTCAGACGATAATCTATCGTAGGCGCCGAGTCAGCGCTATTTGAATACGGTTTGAAATACGGAAGACAACTGGATCAACGGCCGACCGCGCCGCTACGCAAGCAGTGCTTTGGATTTTTGCTCTGGATGGAAATGTTGTCGTAACATTACCCGAACTTCGTGATCGATTCGTCGCGCAAAGGATAACATTTTACCAAGCAGAGATGTTTGATTTGGATTCATCGAAATGCAAGATCCCAAGCATTGCCGTGTATTGATTCTCGGTTCAGGCCCGGCCGGATATACGGCGGCGATCTACGCCGCCCGAGCCAACTTGAAGCCCGTGCTCGTTACCGGCATCGAGCAGGGCGGGCAGCTCATGACCACCACCGATGTCGACAACTGGCCCGGCGACGTCGAGGGATTGCAGGGTCCCGAGCTCATGGACCGCATGCTGCGGCATGCCGAAAGATTTCATACAGAGATCCATTTCGATCATATTCATACCGCCGATATCACGCGACGGCCCTTTACCCTTGTCGGTGACAGCAATACGTACACCTGTGACGCACTGATCATCGCCACCGGCGCGTCGGCGAAATATCTGGGTCTTCCATCCGAAGAACGCTACAAAGGAAAAGGCGTTTCCGCGTGTGCAACCTGCGATGGGTTCTTCTACAAGAACAAGCCCGTCGCCGTCATCGGCGGCGGAAACACCGCCGTGGAAGAAGCCAACTACCTTTCAAATATCGCTTCATCCGTAACGCTGGTGCATCGACGAGACAAGCTTCGTGCGGAGGCGATCCTCGTCGACAAGTTGATGGAACGAGTCGGCGACGGGGGCAATATCGTTGTCGAATGGAACCACACGCTGGACGAGGTCTTGGGCGATGACAACGGCGTTACCGGTATCCGAATAGAAGATAAAAACACCCATAAACAGAAGGACCTTTCGGTCGAGGGCGTTTTTATAGCCATCGGCCACACGCCGAACACCTCGCTTTTTACCGACCAATTGGAAATGGCCGGGGGTTATATAACCGTCAATAGCGGTTGTAACGGCGATGCGACGGCGACCAGCGTCGCGGGCGTGTTCGCCGCCGGCGACGTCATGGACCACGTATATCGACAAGCCGTCACCTCGGCGGGCACTGGCTGTATGGCGGCGCTCGACGCCGAACGCTACCTCGAAAGCTCATCGACTTGATGGCCATGGTACCGAATTCAGACCGCCGTTTGTTCCGGAGCTTCGCGAAAGGGTCCGCCGTGATCAAGCAGGACACCGTTCGCCCGCATCGCAAGAAACCGCAACCTTACCCGGCACAGACGCGACGGGACGAAAAGGAAATTCTGGAATCGCTGCTGAACTCGGAGATGGATCCGGCTACACACGAAAACGGCGATGAGCTGTTGTTTTTTCGCAGCGGTGTACAGCGCAGAGTGGTTCGAAAATTGCGTCGCGGAGAGTACGTAACCGAGGCCGAGCTGGATTTGCACGGTAAAAGGGTGGTGCAGGCCCGGGACGCGCTCGGCCTGTTCCTGCGCGATGCCAGACACAACGGTTTTCGATGCGTACGCATCGTTCACGGCAAGGGGCTGCGGTCTCCGGAGAAAAAACCCGTTCTGAAGGAAAAACTTCCGTATTGGCTGAGAAAAAGAAACGAAGTGTTGGCGTTCTGTTCCGCTCGACATTTCGACGGCGGAGCCGGTGCTATTTACGTCCTGTTGAAACGCGGTTGAGCGTCATCGCCGCACCCATTTCAAGAGGACGACCGCGTGCGCCGCGATGCCTTCTTCCCTGCCGATGTAGCCGAGTTCCTCGGTTGTGCTGGCTTTGATGTTGACCTGGCCCGGCTCGATATTGAGATCCTCGGCGATGCGTGAGCGCATCGTGGGAATATAAGAGGACAGTTTGGGGCGCTGCGCCAGTACGGTCGAGTCTACGTTTTCTATTTTTCCTCCGCGATCGAGGACCATGTCGCGAACACGGCGCAACAGCTCCCGGCTGTCGATGTCGCGGTATTGCTCCTCGTCATTCGGAAAGTGTTTCCCAATATCGCCTTCCCCCAACGCGCCGAGACACGCATCGCATATCGCGTGCAGCAGAACGTCCGCGTCCGAATGACCGAGAAGCCCCTTGTCGTGCGCAATCTCTACCCCCCCGAGCACCAAACGTCTGCCCGGCACCAGCGCGTGAACATCGAACCCGTGGCCAATCCTCATCGCTATGCGCCGGTCGCCCCCTGCATCCGCAGAACCCGCGCCGCGAGTTCCAGATCTTCCGGTTCGGTAATCTTGATGTTGTCCCGGCGCCCGAGCACCAGTTTAGGCCGGTAGCCCAGCTTTTCAATGGCGCCGGCTTCGTCGGTTACGGTAATCTGTTCGGCGGTTGCCCGCTCCAACGCCCGCTGCAGCATACCGAGTCTGAACACCTGTGGAGTCTGCGCGAGCCAAAGGCCGCTGCGGTCCACGCTGTCGGCAACGTACCCATGCTCGTCGCTCCGCTTGACGCTGTCCAATACGGGTACCGCCAGCAGGCCGCCGACGTTCTCACAAGCCCGGTCCATAAGATTCCGGATGCTATCGGCGCGGACACAGGGACGGACCGCGTCGTGCACCAGGACCCAATCTTCCGGCTCCGCGTGCTGCGTCAGCGTCCGAAGTCCGTTCATGACCGAATCCGCGCGCGTCGCACCGCCCATCGCCGGCGCCAGTAGCTTCGCATGCTCCATGCCCAGGCGCGGCCAATAGCTGTCGTCGGCAGCAATACACACCAATACGCCGCGGATCGCCGATATCTCGCACAACCGCGACAAGGCGTGTTCCAGTACCGATTTTCCCAGAACGGGGAGATATTGCTTCGGGACATCGGATTTCATCCGCACCCCGCTTCCCGCGGCGGGCACGATGGCCCAGAAGCTGTCCCCGGACGGAGTTTTCGAAGCGGCTGGCGGCATCACGGTGCGATGGTTACAATGCGGGGCTTTTTATCGGAGGCATGGCCAGATTTTGAATCCCGCGACGACGCCTGAGGAGCTGATTTCCCCTTTCAGTCCACAGCTGCCGACCCCCGAACAACCCCTTATCCATTGGCAACGCCTGTACGGAAGCGCGCTTGGATTGTGCCTTGCCGAAACCGCGACGACGTTCGGACCGCTGGTGGTCGTCACTACCGATACCCGCAGCGCGCAACAACTGGAAGATCAAATTCGATTCTTTCTGACGCCGGAGTCGACGCTGCCGGTCCATGGATTTCCCGATTGGGAATGCCTGCCCTACGATAACTTTTCTCCACACCCCGACATCGTTTCCCAAAGACTGCGTACGCTGTATCAACTGCCGAGACTCCGACAAGGTATCGTTGTTGTCTCCGCCCCCAATCTCATGCAAAGGCTTGCGCCGACCGAATATGTAGATGCACGGGCTTTTTCCATGCAGGTCGGCGACCGCATCGACATCGATGCGCTGCGGTCCCGGTTGCACTCCGCAGGGTACCACGCCGTGAACCAGACCATGTCGCCGGGTGAGTTCAGCGTGCGGGGCAGCCTTATAGACATATTTCCTTCCGGAAGCGATACCCCCTTCCGCCTGGATCTGTTGGACGAGCAAATTGACTCCGTGCGCTATTTCGATCCGGATTCGCAGCGATCCGGAGACAAAATCGAATCCATCGAGCTGCTGCCGGCGCGCGAGTTTCCCACGGATGAAGCCGCGATACGCGGTTTTCGGACCGCTTTTCGGCGCACGTTCGCCGGCGATCCTCAACGTTACGGCGTCTATCGAGAGCTCAGCAGGGGCCACGTCCCTCCCGGTACCGAATTCTATCTGCCGCTGTTCTTCGACCGCACGGCGACATTTCTCGACTATCTACCGGAACGGTATTGCCTGGTGCTGGTCGAGGACGTCGATACGGCATTGGGCAACGTTTCTGCCGAAGCCCTCGACCGTTATGAAAACGCATCGCTCGACAGCGACAGAGCGGTGCTGCATCCCGATCAACTCTTCCTCGGGGTGGAGGAGGTGACCGCGCGCATCGAGCGGTCCCTCCGCATCCAAATTCAGACTTTCGCGGATACGCCGGTCCGGCATCACCGCAGTTACGACACCAGGCCGGGTCCGGACGTGTTCATCAACCCCAGGGCGCCGGCGCCTTACTCCAAGCTGCTCGCTTTTCTGCAGGAATTCTCCGGTCGGGTGTTGTTGATCGCCGAGACCGCGGGGCGTCGGGAAAACCTCGCAGGCATCCTTTCGGAGCACTCCCTGTTCGTCGACAGCTGCAGAGACTGGCGGTCTTTTCTACGCTCCAGTGAGCGACTTGGCGTCACCGTCGGCACACTTGCGCAAGGTTTTCTCACTACTTCGCCCGAACTCGCGATATTGACGGAAAGCGAATTGTACGGGGAACGCGTCCTCCAGAGACGCCGCCGAAGTACGGCGAGCCAGGATCCCGAGTCGATCATACGTTCCCTGGAGGAGCTCGAACTCGATGACCCCGTCGTCCACGAAGATCACGGTGTGGGCCGTTACAAGGGCCTCAAGAACTTGACCATCGACGGCAATCAGACCGAATTTCTCATGCTTGAATATTACGGCGGCGACAAACTTTATATTCCCGTTTTGTCGTTGAACACCGTGAGCCGTTTTGTCGGCGCGAGCGACGAGACCGCGCCGTTACACCGGCTGGGCAGTGACGCCTGGTTACGTGCGAAACGCCGGGCCAAACAGCGCGCTTACGATATCGCCGTCGAATTGCTGGAAATCGAGGCCGTGCGCGCATCGCGAAAGGGGCATGCATTCCCTTCACCGGACGACGCCTACGCGGCGTTCAGCGCGGAGTTTCCTTTTGAGGAGACCCCGGACCAACTACAGGTGATCGACGACGTCGTCGCGGACATGTGTGGCGACAGACCCATGGACCGCCTCGTTTGCGGCGACGTAGGATTCGGAAAAACCGAGGTGGCCCTGCGGGCCGCCTTTTTGGCGGTGCAGGGAGGCAAACAGGTCGCCGTCCTGGTGCCGACGACATTGCTGGCACAGCAACACTACAACAATTTTGTCGATCGTTTCGCGAAATTACCGGTGACCGTGGAACTGTTGTCTCGATTCCGGACCCAGAAACAGCAAAACGAGACGCTCAAACGCCTGATGGACGCAGACATCGATATTGTCGTCGGTACCCACCGAGTTCTGCAGCGCGACGTCCGATTCAACCGGCTTGGCTTGATCGTCATAGACGAGGAACATCGCTTCGGGGTTCGGCAGAAAGAAAAGCTGAAAAAACTCCGCGCCCAGACCGACATCTTGACTTTGACGGCAACTCCCATTCCACGCACGCTGAACATCGCCTTATCCGGATTGCGCGATATTTCAATAATCGCCACCCCGCCCAAAGCACGGTTGTCCGTGAAAACATTCGTTCGTGAATGGAACGACTCCTTGGTACGGGAGGCGTGTATGCGGGAATTGCGCCGCGGAGGCCAGGTCTATGTCCTGCACAACGAAGTGCGCACGATTGACAAAATGTTTCGCGCCCTGCAGGCGCTGCTGCCGGATACGTCCATCCAGGTCGCCCACGGCAAGTTGCGTGAGCGCGAACTGGAACAGATAATGATCGACTTCTACCATCAGCGGTGCAGTGTACTGCTTTGCTCCACCATCATAGAGAGCGGTATTGACGTGCCGACCGCAAATACCATCATCATCAACCGGGCCGACCGCTTCGGCCTGGCGCAACTGCATCAATTGCGCGGCCGCGTCGGTCGATCACACCATCAAGCCTTTGCTTATATGATCACGCCGCCGGTAAAGTCCCTGTCCGCAGATGCCGTGAAAAGACTGCAGGTGATCGAATCACTGGAGGACCTGGGTGCCGGTTTCGCCCTCGCTTCACACGATCTGGAAATCCGCGGCGCCGGAGAGCTGTTGGGTGAAGCGCAAAGCGGCACTATCGACGAGATAGGATTCACCATGTACACCGAATTTCTCAACCGGGCGATCTCGACGATACGTAGAAACGGTACCTCCAGCAAAGAATACTTCGAAGCCGACAGACAACAACTTGAAATCAATCTTCACGTTCCGGCATTGTTTCCGGACGACTACCTGCCCGATGTGCATCTGCGGCTGACGATGTACAAACGACTCTCAGGCGTCATCAGCCGCGAGCAGCTCAGGGAGCTGCAGGCGGAAGTAATCGACCGCTTCGGTCTGCTTCCAGAAGCGACGAAAACGCTGTTCCGACTTACCGAGCTCCGTTTTCGCCTCGCCGCTGTCGACATAGTGCGCGTAGATCTCGGACCACAAGGGGGCCGCATCGTATTCGGTCCTTCACCGCAAATCGACGTAACCCGTTTGATTGAACTGGTGCAATCCCGGCCCGACAAATATCGAATAGCCGACTCGAATACGCTGAAGATCCGCGACGACCTGTCCGATCCCGAAACGCGTTTCGAGACTCTGCAGGACCTCATCGATGAATTGAATTAGCTCTGCGGGAGCGCCGGAAAGAGCACGTCTTCAAAGCCGAAATCCCGCATGTCGGCGATACGCATCGGGTACAGGATACCGTCCAAGTGATCACACTCGTGTTGCACCACCCGCGCGTGAAAGCCTTCGACCTCGCGTCGTATGGCGTTCCCATGCTGATCCAGTCCGGTATAGCGTATGAATTGGTGGCGTTCCACTTTGCCCCGCATACCGGGCACGCTCAGGCATCCCTCCCAATCCGACGCCGTCTCCGTTGACAAGGGCTCGATTTCGGGATTCACCAACACCGTCAGCGGCAGCGGCTCCTGCTGCGGATAGCGTGGATTGTGCCGAAAACCGAAAATCACCACTCGCTTCAGGACTCCGATCTGCGGCGCCGCCAATCCGGCGCCGTCCAGCGCCTCCATCGTATCCCGCATGTCGCGCACCAGCGCCTCGAGTTCCTCGAAATCCGTCACCCGCTCCGATCGCTCCAAGAGCAGCGGTTCTCCCATCTTGAGTACGTCTCGAATCGCCATGATCACTTCGCCGTCGACGAACTGCTATTATATGCCGCCACGATAGACTGCAGGAGTTTCCACAACCGTGCTCAGCAGATTCCTACTAAAAACATCGTTGCTTCTGCCGTTGTTCGTTTTTCCGGGCCCTTCGTACCCACAAGCGGAAAATGAGAACTCGTATCTGGTCGAAATTCTCGTATTCAAAAACATCGGCGCCGACACCTCCAATAACGAACTCTGGGGACGTAATGCCGACATCGAGCTTGGTCGGCTTGAATCGAGTGAACATTCGGTCGCCGATCACTCGGCGGTTCGGTTCGTCGGCAGAACAACGCTGGATAAACTTGCCGCCGAAATCCAGGCCAGCGGCAGTTACGAGCTGTTGAAAAGGCTGGCCTGGGTTCAGCCGTCTTCAAAAAAGGACCTCGCACCCACCGTCTCCATCGAATCCGGCGGCGTACTGTCCGGAACTCTGCGGTTCTACGAAAATCAACTGCTTTTCGTCGAATTGGATCTTCGCTTCAATCGACCCCTGACCAGTATACGCGGCACCACCGTCCCCTACTCATCCCGCTACTATCGGACGGCGGATTTCCGCATCAAAGAAACGCGCCGCGTGAAGATCAACGAGGTGCACTATTTCGACCATCCCTATTTCGGCGCGCTGGTGAAAGCAAGCCGTTGGTCGCGGACGCCGTAGCGTAGCGCCTCAACCCGGTACGATTGCCGCCGGCAGATCAAATCGCAGGTCTTCCGCCCCGGCCGCGGCGGTCTCGAGAATTGCCAGGACCCGACCCGACCCCTCCGCGTGGGCGGTCTCTATTTCCGCCGCCGTCACCACCCCCCGGCCTCGGCCCGCAGCGCGGTTGACAACCAGGGCGACGGTCGCGTAGCAGAGCTCGAGCTCCCTCGCCAGCGCCGCTTCCGGCATGCCCGTCATACCGACGATGTCGGCGCCGTCGCGCGCAAGCTTCTCGACCTCGGCCGCGGTCTCGAGCCGCGGTCCCTGCGTCGCCGCGTAGGTGCCGGATCCGATGACCGGCACGTGAGCGTCGGCGGCGCTACGCAGCAACAGCTGCCGAAGTTCTTCGCAATACGGATAAGTGAAGTCGATGTGTGTGACCGGGGCACGGTCTTGGAAAAACGTCTGCGCACGGCCGTAGGTATAGTCCAGGATCTGATCGGGGATCGCGATCACCCCCGGTCTGAATTTCTCGCCGATGCCTCCGACGGTGGCGATGGATATGACCACGCTGGCACCGGCTTCCTTGAGCGCCCAGAGGTTGGCCCGATAATTAATTTCATGAGGTGCTATCGAATGCGTCTCGCCGTGCCGCGCCAGAAAGAGGACCTCGTTGCCGGCCAATCTCCGCTTTGCCAGTTTCGACGACAAAGCCCCGTAGGGCGTGGTCCCGGAGTGCTGCAAGACGCCATCCTCTGTTGTTTCAAGCGCACTCAATCCGGACCCGACGATCACCCCCAGCATATGGATTATTCTTCGGCTAACGCATAGATCTCGGGCAGATTCCGGCACTTGCCGTGGTAGTCCATGCCGCAACCGAAGACATATTTATCGGGCACTTCCAGACCAAAGAAGTCCACCGAAGTCACAACACCGGTGCGGAGCTTTTTCACCAGCACGGCCTTCACGACTCGTGCCGCCCCCAGCGCCCGTAATCGGTTCTCGATTTCCAGCAGCGTCGTGCCTTCGTCGAGAATATCGTCTACGATCAGGACCACGCGGTCCTGCACGTGTCCGTAAACATCCGATATCCACCGCAGTGCGCCGCCTGTCGTTTTATCGTGGTAGCGCGTCACGTGGACGTATCCGATCTCGCAGGGGAGGTTCAGGCGAGACAACAATCTGCCCGTTACCGCGAGCCCTCCGAGCAATACGCACAGCACCAACGGGTTTTCGCCGGCGAGGGTGCGATTGATTCCGGCGGCAAGTCTTTCGTAGGCCTGGTTGACGCTCGCTGCGTCGTGAATCAATTGCGCATTGACGGGTACGCCGGTCTTGTCCGCCGCTTCGTTTTCAGATGCGGCCATATTTGTCGTCAAAACGCACGATATCGTCCTCCCCCAGATACGCTCCGGTTTGGACCTCTATGACTTCCAGGGCGCCATCTCCGCGGTTCTCCAACTTGTGTTTCGTATTCGCGGGGATATAAGTTGACTCATTGGGATGCAGCTCCAGCAGTTCGTCGCCGCGGGTCACGCTCGCCCGGCCGCGCACGACCACCCAGTGCTCCGACCGCTGGTGGTGCAGCTGCAGCGAAATACTCGCTCCGGGATTTATGACCAGCCGCTTGACTTGAAATCCCTGTCCGCTGTCCAAGGTCTGGAAACAACCCCACGGCCGATGCACCCGGGTGTGTGCCAGGATCTCGGTGCGCTTGCGTTCGTTGAGGTTCTCCACCACGGCCTTGACTTCCTGGTCATGATCGTTGCCGGCCACGAGCACTACGTCTTCCGTTTCGATGATGACGGAGTCGCGAATCCCCACCGCTGCGACCAAACGCTGCTCGGAATGTATATAGGTGTTATCCACGTTGTGGGTAACCACATCGCCTTTTGCCACGTTGCCCCTGGCATCACGCCCCAGGGCATTCGCCAGTTGCGACCAGCTGCCTATATCGCTCCAGACCGTTTCCAGCGGCACGACTACCGCGTTATCGGTGTTCTCCATGACCGCGTAGTCGATCGATTCGCGCGGACATTCGGAGAACGGTGTCGGATCGATACGCGTAAAGTCCGTGTGCTGCGTCATATTCTGCGTTGACTCGACACACCGATCGAAGATCTGCGGGCGAAATTTCTTGAGTTCGTCGAGATAAACGTCGTTGCGAAACAGAAAAATCCCGCTGTTCCAGAAATAACTGTTCTCGCGCAGGAACGCTTGCGCCGTGGCCCTGTCCGGCTTCTCCCGAAATCCCGCGACCTCGAAACCGCTGCCGTCCGCCAATGGCGCGCCTTTCTTGATGTACCCGTATCCGGTCTCCGGCGCATCGGGCACGATTCCAAAAGTCACCAGTTTCCCCTTGTCCGCAAACGTCGACGCGAGATTGACGGTGTCAACGAATTTCTGGTCGCTCGCGATCAAATGGTCCGACGGAAGCACCAGTAAGCCGACGGAGCCATACAGCCTGTGAGCGATCAACGCGGCGACCGCTATCGCCGGCGCGGTGTTCATCGGTTGGGGCTCGAGCACGATGTGTATCTCGTTGTCCCCGCCGCGCAGCTGGTCGGCCACCAGAAAACGATGCTCTTCGTTGCACATCACCATCAGTTTCCGATGGCTGGCGGCACGGGCCGCACGGGCCGCGGTCTGCTGCAGCAGCGTCGAAGCGCCCACCAGTTGATGAAACTGCTTGGGGAACAGTTTTCGCGAGACGGGCCACAGGCGGGTTCCGGACCCGCCGGACAGAATCACAGGCAACAACATCAATTCACGCCATGTATCGGCTGCCCGCCTGCGATCGCGAATTGTTCGGACGGCTCGGCATTTTTATAGTCTTTGGAAAATTCGGGGACCAGGCGGGTCAGCAGGTCGATGAGCCGGTCCTCGTCGAAGGCCTCCACGGCTTGTTCCATGGCGGATACGACGGGCTCGACGATCTGCCACTCGACTTCCCTGCTGGATGCGAGCAGGATCTTGTCGTGTTCCGTATCCGTGAGCGGCTCCTCGGCGTGAAACAACTCCTCGTAGAGCTTTTCTCCGGGCCGCAACCCCGTGAACACTATGGCGATGTCGTCGCCCGGGTTTTTCCCGGACAGCTTGATCATCTGCTCCGCCAGATATCGCACCTTGATGGGTTCGCCCATATCGAGCACGTAAATCCCTCCGCCACTGACAACGGTGGCCGACTCCAGGATCAATTGCGTCGCCTCGGTCGTGGTCATGAAATAGCGCGTCACTTCGGGATGGGTGACGGTAACCGGACCACCGTGCTTTATCTGCTTCTGGAACAACGGTACCACGCTTCCAGCGGATCCCAGCACATTGCCGAACCGAACGGTAACGAACTTGGTGGTGAATTGCGTACCCAGGGACTGACAATAGATCTCCGCCGCGCGTTTACAAGCCCCCATCAGGCTCGTCGGATTTACCGCCTTGTCGGTGGATATCAAGGTAAAGGTCTCGCTGCCGCTGGATGCCGCCTGCGTGGCGACGACACAGGAACCGAGCACGTTGTTCTTCACCGCCTCCCGCAACTGCCCCTCGAGCAGCGGGACATGCTTGTAGGCGGCGGCGTGAAACACGATCTCGGGGGCATGTTTATGAAAAAGATTGCGCACCGCGGCGCGGTCGCACACGTCTCCGAGCACCGCCGCGAATCTTATGTCGGGAAATTCGCGTCTCAATTCCTGCTCGATCTGATAAAGATTGAACTCGCTGTTTTCGAACAGAATGATCTTCTTCGGCCCAACGGTCGTCAATTGGCGGCACAGCTCGCTGCCGATGGACCCGCCGGCGCCTGTCACCAGAACGTGCTTGTCCTTCAATCCTTCCTTGATCAGTCTCCAATCCAGTTGCACCGGGTCCCGCCCGAGCAGATCGTCGATCCGGACCTCCCGCATATCGCTGAGGCTCACGTGCCCGGTGACGATATCGTTGATCGCCGGAAGAGTCCGAAATTCGATGCCGGATTTTTCGCAATTCCCAACGATACGTTGCATTTGTTTGTCCGTCGCACTGGGTACGGCGATCAGGATCAGGTCGACGTTCCAGCGATTGCAGAGATCCTCGATCATGTCACACGCGCCGACTACGCGAATTCCATGTATCTCTTTGCCGATCTTTGCGGGATCGTCGTCGACGAACGCCACCGGCTCACAGACACGCACCGTGTTCCGCTTCAAGTCGCGGACCACCTGCTCGCCGGCGGCGCCGGCGCCGACCACCAGCGCGCGTTTTTCTATCTTCGCCCCTACCCGTTGGTCTTTCA
>CAMYIN010000084.1 GCA_947258495.1 uncultured Gammaproteobacteria bacterium | reverse complement strand
AAGAACGGTTGTGGCTGTTTGACCGTTCGCTTAGGTCGGATCCGAACCGGCGAGACCTGCAAACGCTCCTGCACGACGAGCCAGTTGAAGAAACAGCGAACGACACCCAGAAGATGGTTGTAGCTCCGGGCTTTGCGGCGAGGGCGCGCGGCGAGAAAGGCCTCAATTAGCGGTAAGGTGACCGCAGTGATCGACGTTACATGCTGTTCCTCGAGGTGCCGGTCTAACAAACGCAACGCGCTTTCTTCCGTTTCGAACTTGTGTCCGAGGGCTCGCTTGTATTGGAGATAATCTCGGATGTCGTCGCTGAGAACGCTCTTGAAGCCGCGCCATTGCGATTTCATATCAGCTCCTCCCCGTCGCCCATGGCGACTTCCCGGAGCGTCTCGACGGCCACTTTGCTGTAGACCTCGGTCGAACTCGGAGAGCGATGACCGACATAGTCGCCAATGGCCTTGAGCGGGAACTCAGCGTCGATGAGTCGCTGAACGCAGGTGTGCCGCAACGTGTGAGAGCCAGGCCGTTGAACCTGAACACCCGCCTTTCGCAGATAGTGAGTAGCACGATTGCCCACTGCGTTCTGAGTCAGTGGCTTGCGAGGCGCCATGACGCGGAAGAAGATCTGACGCTCGACGGTCTCCGGCCGTGCGTTCTTGATGTAATCGAGCAGTGCCTCTCCGACTACCGCCGACAGAGGATAAGCGGTACAGTGCCCCGCCTTACGCTCAGGTACAAGCAGCCGCTCACGTTCCCAATCAATGTCATCTAGGGTCAAAGCCGCGACTTCGCGCGCACGAAGACCATAGGTGACGAGCAGCAGTAATATCGCATAGTCACGCTTGCCGACTGCGGTACGCCGGTCCACGACCTCGAGCATCCGCCGGACTTCGTCCCAGGAGATGCAACGGGGGATCCTCGAGAGACGATATTTTTTAGGGGCTTCCATCGTGCCCGCCAAGTCTCGGCTAATGAGCCCCTCACGGCGCATATAGCGAAGAAATACCCGCAGGGAACAGCACAACCCAGTTATGGATGATTGACTCAAACGGCGACTCGATTCTTTGACACAGGCGCTGAGTACCGGCGGTGACAACTCTCCCAACGTTCGCACACCCACGCGGGCCAAATAAGCTTCAAACAACCGAAGATAATGCCCGTAATGCAGGATTGAGGTCTCCCGCAGACCCCGCTCCTCCCGAAGATATGCAAAGAATCCAGGCGTTTCCTCGACGAACGGGTCCTGGGTGATTCGAGAACGGCCTCGACCTATGAATCCTGGCAACACCACGGTCAGTAGGTGTTCGATCGGCCCTCGTATCTCATTGGCGAATTGACGAGTACGCTCGGCACTGCGTCCGTTATCTCGTTCCTCAAGCCAATGGGAGACGAAAGGTTCGATGTGCCCGGGCAGATCCTCCAGATGTTTGGCACCTCGCGCCTGGGCGAACTCGCCAAATTGCCTCAAGAGCGGAACACGGGAACGGATATTTCTCGCGCCGTAGCCTCGTTCCGCGAGCCAGCCGACGTACTCCTCTATCTGTTCACCAAGCCAGCCCTCGCGAATCCGGTCAACCGTATCAGGCTTGAAAAAATATTGCTCTAACATGACAACCTCCTATCCGATTACAGGGAGAGGAGATCATCACGCAAATCAGAGGAAAAATTATGTGTCCAACTTCTCCGTCTACCGCAGACTAAGCCTCTATACGGCATGCCGTCGCCACATAACGAGATCGGCCACATAACTATGACAACATGCGCAGCGTCGTGCTCGAACGCCGTGGCGACGCCATCCGCTTCCATCCCACGCTGCTCGAACTCGCCGCCCATTATCGTTTCGAACCCCGTCCGGTGGCACTGGCCCGCGGCAATGAAAAAGGCCGCGTCGAGCGTACGATTCGGTTTATTCGCGATGCGTTCTTTGCCGCCCGCCGGTTCCACGATCTCGATGATCTCAACGCCCAGGCCGACGCCTGGTGCCGCACCCGGGCCGCCGAACGCCCCTGTCCCGAAGACCGCCAGCGCACGGTTCGCGAGGTCTTCGACGAAGAACAGCCCGCGCTGCTCGCCCTACCCGACAACCCGTTCCCCACCGAGGAACGCGTCGAAGTCCAGGTCGGAAAACCCCTTACGTCCGCTTCGATCTCAACGATTACTCCATTCCCCCCACCCACGTGCGGCGCACCCTCGTGATACTCGCCACCCTCGAGACCGTGCGGGTGTTCGCGGACAACACCTGCATCGCCGTCCATATCCGCTCCTTTGACCGCGGCCAGCAGTGCGAAGACCCGGCACACATCGCCGCTCTGCTGGCCGCCAAACGCCAGGGCCGCGAGCACCGCGCCAAAGACCGCCTGCACCACGCCGCACCGTCGGCGCAGGCGTTGTTCCGCATCGCCGCCGAGCGGCGACAACACCTCGGGGTGCTCACCCGCGGACTCATCGAGCTGCTCGACGCCTATGGCACCGCCGCCCTCGAACAGGCCATCGCCGAAGCCCTGGTGCGCGATACCCCCCACCTCGCCGGCGTGCGCCACCTGATCGATCAGCAGCGCCACGCCCGGGGTCAGCCACCGACGTTACCGCTGCCCCTCCCCGATGATCCGCGGCTGCGCCAGCAGCACATACGCCCCCACGATCTGTCCGACTACGACCGCCTGCAACGGGACCCCAACGATGAATCCGACGACAACCCCTGATACCGAAGCCCGGCGGCAGCGACCGCGCACCCTCGGCCTCTACGGTTTGGCCGCTGAGGATCAGCCCCTGCTCAGTGACCCCTGAATCGAGAACCTGATCGAGATCGAAGAGCGCGAACGCCACCGCCGTTCGTTGAAACGCCGTTTGGCCAACGCCCGGCTCGGTGCCTTCAAGCCCATCGCCGACTTCCACTGGGACTGGCGCCGCCAGATCGAGCGCCGCGCCATCGAGGAACTGTTCACCCTGGACTTCGTCAACGACGCCGCCAATGTCGTGTTGCTCGGCCCCAACGGCGTCGGCAAAACCCTCATCGCCAAAAACCTCATCCACCACGCCGTCGTCAACGGCTACACCGCACGCTTCACTATGGCCAGCGACATGCTCCACGAACTCGCCGCCCAGGATTCCGATGCCTCCCTC
>CAMYIN010000083.1 GCA_947258495.1 uncultured Gammaproteobacteria bacterium | reverse complement strand
CTGTTCAAGCCCGAGGTCCACGGCGACTACAGCTGGACCCACTGCGGCTGGTACACGATGTCGGGCCTGGCGGGACGGGACGCCGTCCAGAAGGCCTGGGACGCGGCCGCGGCCGGCGATCATCGGAACAATTTCTATCTCTGGGGCGCCATGGGCGGCGCTGCGCTTTTTGGTCTCGGCCTTGCCCTGGCCCAATCCGGTCGCCGGGTACTCGTAATCACCGGCGACGGCGAGCTGCTCATGGGGCTGGGCGGGCTCGCGACCATCGCGGTACAGCGTCCGCGCAATCTGAGCGTAATCGTCATCGATAACCAGCGCTACGGAGAAACCGGCGGCCAGTGCACGCACACGCATCACGGCGTGGACCTCCCGGCGATCGCGGTCGCCGCCGGCTTTCCGGTGAGTCGCGCGGTGTGCTCCGGGGTCGAGCTCGAGGAGACGATCCCGCTATTGTATGGAAATGCCGGTCCGGTGTTCGTGTCGATCAAGGTGCGGGCAACACCCGCGCCCGCGGTACTGCCGCCGCGCGACGGCCCCTATCTGCGGGACCGTTTCCGGCAAGCCGTGCTCGAGTAAGCGCAGCAAATTCATCAATCAACCCTTCGGAGAATCGTCATGCAGGTCACCGCGAAACAACAACCGCTGCAACGCTACCGGATGCACATAGGCGGCCAATGGACCGAAGCGGCCTCGGGTGAGTACTTCGAGAGCGACAATCCGTTCACCGGGCGTCCCTGGGCGTTGATTCCGAAAGGCGGAAGCGAGGACGTCGATCGTGCGGTTCAGGTGGCGCATCGCGCCTTCACCTCCGGCGACTGGCCGGCGCTGACCGCGTCTCAGCGGGGGGCGCTGTTGCGCAAACTCGGCGATCGGCTGACCGAGCACGCGGCGCAGCTGGCGGAAATCGAAGTGCGCGACAACGGCAAGTTGATAGCCGAGATGGCGGCGCAGCTCCAGTACGTGCCGCAATGGTATTACTACTACGGTGGCCTGGCCGACAAAGTCGAGAGCAGTGTCATTCCGATCGACAAGCCGGGTAATTTCAACTACACGCGTTACGAGCCCCTCGGCGTCGTCGGCGCCATCGTGCCGTGGAACTCGCCGCTGCTGTTGACCGCCTGGAAACTCGCGCCCGCGCTCGCCGCTGGTAATACCGTCGTCGTCAAGCCTTCGGAGTTCACCTCGGCGTCGCTGCTCGAATTCATGAAGGTGTTCGAGCAGGTCGGCTTCCCGCCGGGCGTGGTCAACGTCGTAACCGGTTTCGGCGCCGACACCGGCGCGCCGCTGGTGGCGCACCCGCAGGTCGCCAAGATTGCGTTTACCGGCTCGGAAAAGACCGGGCAGGCGATCTACGAGAGCGCCGCCCACGGATTGAAGCGCGTCGGCCTCGAACTCGGCGGAAAATCCCCCAACATCGTCTTCGACGACGCCGACATGGACAACGCCGTGAAGGGCGTGATCTCCGGGATCTTCGCGGCCACGGGACAGACCTGCATCGCGGGCTCGCGTCTGCTGGTGCAGGAGAGCATCCACGACGAATTCGTAGCCAAACTCATCGATCTGGCCCGCACCGCGAAGATGGGCGACCCCATGAGCCGAGATACCCAGGTGGGCCCGATTACCAACAAGCCGCAGTACCGCAAAGTGCTCGATTACATCGACATCGCCAAAGGCGAGGGGGTGGATACGCGTCTCGGGGGTGCCAAGGCCGTGCGAGCATCCGAACGCCTGCAAGGACACCCAGGGCCGGCTGCTTGTCGCGGCGGCGGTGGGCACCGGCGACGACAGCGAGGAGCGCGTCGAGAAACTGGTGCAATCGAAAGTGGACGCTATCGTCGTCGACACGGCACACGGCCATTCGCGCGTGGTCGTGGAGCGCGTGCGATATATCAAGTCTCAATATGTCGACATTGAAGTGATCGCGGGCAACATCGCCACCAGAGAGGCTGCGCTGGATCTTCTGGATGCGGGTGTGGACGCGGTCAAAATCGGTATCGGCCCGGGGTCGATCTGCACCACCAGGATGGTGGCCGGTGTCGGCGTGCCGCAAATCACCGCTATCCAGGATGTCGCCGCGGCGTTTGACGGCGACGGCGTGCCGTTGATCGCGGACGGCGGCATACGGTTTTCGGGCGACATTGCCAAGGCGCTCGCCGCCGGGGCCCACTGCGTGATGATAGGCGGCCTGCTCGCCGGCACCGACGAGTCGCCGGGAGAGATCGAGATCTACCAGGGGCGTCCCTACAAATCGTATCGAGGTATGGGTTCCTTGGGGGTCATGGCGAGCGGCGCGCGCGACCGCTATTTCCAGGAGGCGACCCAAGCCCCGGAGAAACTGGTTCCGGAGGGTATCGAAGGACGGGTGCCCTACAAGGGGCCCATGGTCAACATCATTGAACAATTGATGGGCGGCCTGCGCTCGGCGATGGGTTACACCGGCAACCAGACCCTGGAGCAAATGCGCAACAACGCCCGCTTCGTTCGTATAACCAGCGCAGGCATTCGCGAGAGCCACGTCCACGACGTTACCATCGTGAAAGAAGCCCCCAATTACCAGATCAACAACTGAGCGCTGGAGGCAGCGCCTCAGCAAGCGGACTACACTCTGTTGCGCAGATGACCGTTGACCCGCACGCCGACCGCATCCTGATTCTGGATTTCGGGTCCCAATACACCCAGTTGATCGCCCGGCGCGTGCGCGAAGCCGGCGTCTACAGCGAGATCTACGGGTTCGACGCGTCGCCGGAGGCGATACGGAGCTTCGCACCGAAAGGCGTCATCCTCTCCGGCGGTCCGGCCACGCTGACGCTGGCCGATACGCCCCGCGTACCCTCCGAACTCTTCGCCATGGGGCTGCCGGTGCTGGGCATCTGCTACGGCATGCAGGGCATGGCGAGCGCCCTCGGTGGGGATGTTGCGACATCCCGAAAACGCGAATACGGCTATGCCCAGGTCGCGGTGCTCGAGGACACGCCGCTGCTGCGCGACCTGGTCGACCACTACGGGGCAGAGGGCGAGGCCCTGTTGGACGTGTGGATGAGTCACGGCGATAAAGTTACCCGCCTGCCGCCGTCGTTTCGAGCCATCGCCGCCTCGGACAATTCCCCGCTTGCGGCGATTGCCGATCCCGAGCGGCGCCTGTACGGATTGCAGTTCCATCCCGAAGTGACCCACACGCGGCAGGGAAGGGACATCCTGCGCCGGTTCGTGCACGACGTCTGCGGTTGCGGCTCGGAATGGACCCCCGGAAACATCATTCACGACGCCATTGAGACGATACGCACGCAGGTGGCGTCCGATCACGTCGTGCTGGGGCTGTCCGGCGGCGTCGATTCGGCGGTGGTGGCGGCCCTTCTCCATAAAGCCATCGGTAACCAGCTGACTTGCATATTCGTCGACAACGGCTTGCTGCGCCTGCACGAAGCGGATCAGGTCATGACGGCGTTCGCGGAACACATGGGCGTCCGCGTCATCCAAGTACGCGCGCAGCAACGGTTCCTCGACGCACTCGAGGGCGTCTCAGATCCCGAGGAAAAGAGAAAGATCATAGGCGGCGTGTTCATTCAAACGTTCGAGGAGGAGGCGGCGAAGATCTCCGACGCCCGCTGGCTGGCTCAAGGCACGATCTACCCCGATGTCATCGAGTCCGCAGCGGCGAAGACCGGAAAGGCGAAGGTGATCAAATCGCATCACAACGTCGGCGGCTTGCCGGCGCAGATGCGCCTGCAGCTGCTCGAACCGCTGCGCGAACTGTTCAAGGACGAAGTTCGCAAGATCGGCATCGAGTTGGGGTTGCCGCACAACATGGTCTACCGGCACCCGTTTCCGGGTCCCGGGCTCGGCGTGCGCATACTCGGAGAGGTGCGAAAGGAATTCGCGGACCTGTTGCGGGCGGCGGACGCCATTTACCTCGAGGAGTTGTACAAGCACGGCTGGTACGACAAGATCAGTCAGGCGTTTGCCGTTTTCCTGCCGGTGAAATCGGTAGGTGTAGTCGGCGACAACCGCGCCTATGAGTACGTCATTGCCTTGCGCGCGGTCGAAACCGTGGATTTCATGACCGCCAACTGGTCGCGCATCCCCTACGAGGTACTGGCCACGATCTCGAACCGCATCATCAACGAAGTGCCCGGCATCAGTCGCGTCACCTATGACATCTCGAGCAAGCCGCCCGCCACCATCGAATGGGAGTGAATCAGCCGCCGCAAACCGCCTCGACGACGAGCGCTGGATGCGTCACGCCCTGGAGTTGGCGAGGCGCGCCCGGGAAGACAACGAAGTACCGGTGGGTGCAGTGTTGGTACGCGGCGACGCGTTGCTGGGGGAAGGCTGGAACCGGCCCATCGGGGACACCGATCCCAGCGCGCACGCGGAGATCGTAGCCCTGCGGCGGGCGGCTGCGCGCGAACGCAACTACCGTCTTCCGGGTTCCACTCTCTACGTCACCCTGGAACCGTGCGCGATGTGCGCCGGCGCCATCGTGCAGGCCCGGGTGGGCCGGGTGGTGTACGGCGCCTCCGACCCTAACGCCGGCGCCGCCGGTTCCGTCTTCGACCTGCTTCAGGACACGCGCCTCAACCATCGCTGCGAGGTCGAGTCCGGCGTTCTCGCGCAGTCGTGTCGGGAGCTTCTTCTGCAGTTCTTCCGGGCGCGCCGAGCCGTTAACGATGGCCTTAAGCCGTAATTGTCGGTCATGCGCCTGAACGCGTCGTCGCCCATTCACGTCGGCATGGCGATGCTCTGGCTGTTCGCGCAAACGGCTGCAGGGCAAGGCATGAATTACCCCCCGGTACCCGTCGAGATGCCTGTGAAGCGGGTGTCGCAGAGCGTGTATCTGGTCCAGGGCGCGGCGGGGATCGCGACGGATAACGCCGGGTTTGTCTCCAACGCGGGGTTCGTGGTCACCGGCGAGGGCGTCGTCGTTTTCGACGCCCTGGGGACGCCGCCGCTGGCGCATCGGCTGGTAACGGAAATTCGGCGTATCACCCCGGAACCCATTCGTCACGTAGTGTTGAGCCACTTCCACGCCGACCACGCCTACGGACTCCAGGTGTTTGCCGATCTCGGCGCCGAAATCATCGCCTCGTCGGGCGTGCGCGAATACCTGAGTTCGGAGATAGCGGGCACTCGGCTCGCCGAGAGGCGGCGCAGCCTGGCTCCGTGGGTTGACGCGAGCACGCGCCTGGTGATGCCGCACCGATTCGTGGAATCGGACTACCGTTTCCGACTCGGCGACCACGATTTCCTGGTAACCAACCACGGCTCGGCGCACTCGGAAGGCGACGTCACGCTGTATGTGGAACCGGATCGCGTCCTGTTCAGCGGCGATATCCTGTTTGAGGCACGCATCCCCTTTCTCGGTTCCGCCAATACCCGAGGCTGGCTGCAGACCTTGACGAAATTGGAAGCCACCGACGTACGCGCCATGATCCCGGGACACGGACCGATGTCCGACCATCCGAAACAGACGCTCAGCCTCACGCGTCGTTATCTGCAATACGTACGTCAAGAAATGGGCAATGCGGTCGCCGATTGGGTTCCCTTCGACGAAGCCTACGAACGCGTCAACTGGGAGGACTTCATGGAATATCCGGCGTTTCTTGAAGCCAACCGCCGCAATGCCTACGCCGTGTATCTGTCGCTGGAGGCGGAATCGCTGCGTTGATCGGCGTCACGCCGTTGGCGCGGGATGTTGCGGGCCGACGATCTCGGATTTTCCCTGCTCCTCGATTTTTTCCAGAATATCGAAAAACGACCGGATTCTCGTCACGTATTGAACCGGCTCGTGGCCGCGGGCGTAGCCGTGTTTGGTGGTCTTGTACCATTTCGGCAGCGAAAGCAACGGCAGAAAATTCTTCACCTCGACCCACTTGTCCGGGTCACGCCCCGCCTGCTGCGCCAACCTGCGGGCATCCAGGAGATGACCGAACCCGACGTTGTAGGCGGCCAGCGCCAGCCAGGTGCGATCCGGCTCGTCAATCTCGACGGGCAGCCGATCCATGAGGCTGCGTAGATAGCGCGCACCCCCGAAGATGCTTTCTCTGGGATCGCTACGATCGGCAATGTTCAACCGTTCTGCGGTGACACTCGTCAGTTGCATCATGCCGCGCACTCCCGTGGGCGATACGGCCTTGGGATTCCATTGCGATTCTTGATAGGCCTGCGCGGCGAGAAGTTTCCAGTCCAGTTGCGATTGCTCCGCCGCTTGCTTGAACAGAGATCTATACGTCGGCAATACACTGAAGATGCGGCGTCGGTAGGTAGCCACATTGAGGTAGTCGAATCGCTGCACGGCACCGTAATAACGATCGATCAAGCGGGCGAGCTCTCCCGTCTCCCGCATACGCAGCAGAAACCGATTGCCCGCATGATAGAGACTCGGATCGACGTTCTTCGGAAACGCCCAGGCCAGAGCTTCGGCTTCGGGCAGTGCGAAGGCGACCCGGATCCGGGGATAATGCTGCCGCACCAAGGCCACGGTCTGCGAATCGGAGACGGTGACGTCCAGCTTTTCCTTCCAGACCTCGACGAGCAGTTCCTCCGTGTCCTTGCCGCTGGTCTCCTTCCAGCGAAGTTCCGGATGGTCGACTTTCAGTCGGGACAAGCGCTCTGCGGCGCTGCTTCCCGCAACTATTTGTATCTGCCGACCGACCAGATCCTCGACCTTGCGGGGTCGTTTCTTGCCCCGCAGGTAGACCACTTGCTGCGTGATTTCCTCGAAGGGTTCGGAAAACCGCAGAATCTGCTCGCGCTGATCGGTGACGGTGAAACCGGCGGCGGCCATATGGCCGTCGCCGCGCAGCAATCGCGGGATCAGAGACGCAAAACTATCGCTGAGCTCCAGTTGGACCTTGACGCCGAGCGACTCGGCGAACCTCGCCGCTAGTTCGTACTCGAAACCCATGGGACCGTCGGCGCCCTCATAAAAGGTGTTCGGGCCATTCACGGTCAATACACGCAGGACGCCGGTGCGCTCGATGTAGGCGAGTGCCTCCGTGGTCTGCGGCCGGTCGAACACCACGAAAAGCGGTAGACTGCAGAGCCCGACCAGAAGCAAAGCCACCGGCAGCCAACGCAAACGCCCTCGCTGAGTTGATGTATTACTCATCTAGCAATTGTCTGCACTACGTCGGGGTTGTAGCCGTGCAAGAACCTACGTAAGCTACGCGTCCCCGCCGCGCGGAGAGGTACCGAAGCGGTCATAACGGCGCGGACTCGAAATCCGTTGGGGGCATTAGCCCCACGTGGGTTCGAATCCCACCCTCTCCGCCAAACCAACCCATGTTAGGTTCCCTTTTGCGACCAATGGGAAGGAGGTGATTCTTTACTCAGGGATTGCTGACGCCGATTATATATGGAGTCCCTACGATTGGCGGCATCCAAGTGACTTCACTTTAGAAATCGGTGATAACCGCTGGCGCGGGAACAGCGAAAGAGCAGCATCGACGAGGTTCAGAAACTACTTTAACGTTCACTGCGTTGTTCGCGGATTAGCCGTTGACTTGTCGTCCTTGGCGCATGGCGGCGACCGAAAACCGATGCCAGCGACGGCCTCACTCCGTTGTGCGCCGCGCTGTACGCCCTTCCAGCTCTACCGGGCGAACCGCGCGGTGCAACCCTGCGATCCCCTGCGGCGCGCGGCAGCGGCGTTTAGATCGACGATACACCTACCCCCCGGATTCCACTGCGGAGTCGGTTCTTCCGCGCCATGCCGGCGGTCCGAGTCGGTCGAATCGTCGACGAGCCGGGCGGGCATTGCCCATGCACACCAATCGGTGATTATAATCACGTTCCGCTTCCCGCTGTTGCTGCTATAATCCCGTTGCGGGGTGTTACGAGGAGGTGAAAACGTGCGGCGAAAGAAGCTTCGGCCGCGCGCCAGTTTGGGCTATGTCATAGCAACGCTGTTAGCGAGCGTGGCGATGATCGTCGTGGTCGCCGCGTTCCTGTCGGACAACCGCCCGATATCCGCATCGAAAATCCCGTTCCCGCCACGCCACACGACGGTCGTGAACCGACAGCAACCAAAAGCGGCGCAAGCCGATGTCGCAGCGCCGCTCCCCGAGACACTGCCCGTGGCCGGCTCCACACAGGTCGATATAAGCCTCGCGGCTTCCGATGGGCCCGTGGTCGCGGACCTCAGTTCGGCGATCATATTCGGAGACGGATTAGGATCGGTATCGATGTATCATCCGCCCGGCAATCCCCAGGGGCAGGGCCCCGGTTCGGCGGGTTTCTCCAAGGCTTCTTCCCGTTCCGGGAACGCCGGACGGCGGCACGGGCCCGCAGGCGGCGGTACCGGCACCCGCGCGGGCGGCGCAGATAGAGGTTCCGGCATCGCCGGCCGGGAATCCGACCGGGTCGCACCTTCTACCGGTGCCTCCGCGGCAAAGCGGAAAAAAGACGCTCCCGAGGGCGGCCAACGACAAGGTGCCGACGCTGGACCCCCTGCACCCGCGCGTGATGGTGCAGCACCAGGGAAAACCAAGAAAAAGTCCCAGAAGTCCGGCCCGAAGAAACCAAAATCCGACAACAATGGCGATGCGTCTAGGCCTCCGCCTTTGCATCTCGCGGATAACGATCCGCAGGGCAAACCCAAGATGAAGCACGGTGAACCGGTCTCCGGGCCGACAGCAGGCGGTTCCGGTGACGCCGAGGCCGAGGGAGGCGATGCGATTGCTCCGGGCTCGGACGATCCGTTGTCAGGGCGCGAAAAACCAAAGAAAAAGCCCGAGGTAAGTGAAGCCGGTGAAAGCGATGATACTTCGTCGGACACCGGTAAAAAACCGAAGCGTAAGGCTGCCGTCGAGGAACCCGCAGAGGTTACGATTGCACTCCAATCGGAGCAGCAGCCCTCGTCAGCGGGCAAAAAGCCGAAGAAAGTGCGCCAGGCAAGCGATGCCGACGAAAGTGACCAGCCCTCGTCGGTTTCCGGTAAAAAACCAAAACGCAAGCTCGTGCCCGAGGGTCCCGAAGGCGACGGCGTGTTGCTTGAAGATAGCGTCGAACTCTCCCTGCCGGAGCAGCCCGGAAACCCGACATCTGAAGGAGACGAGGTGGACGGTTTTGACGTTAGCGACGCCGGGAACGTGGACGGGGTCCCGGAAGTGGATAACCTCGTCACGCAAGTCGTCGCGGAATCCACCGACGATCTATCTTTCGCAGACCCGGTGGGAGGGGAGGGAACCACGGCCGCTCAGAACGAGGCAGTCCACGATTCCGCACCGCCTGCGGAGACATCGTCGTTGCAGGCCATCGCGGAACCGCCCATGTTCGCACTTTTCGCCTTCGGCGTCCTGGGTTTGGTCGAGCTGCGCAGACGAAAAAACCGCACCGCCGCGAGCTTGCGGGAATCCTGAATTGCTCCATCCCGCTTCCCGGCCCCCGCTTAGTTTTGACCAAGGCTTCCTAAGCGCGGAAACCCCTCCGCCTGCGGCTCGCCGCGCTGCGATTGCATTGCCAATGCACGGTGAGTAGTTTAACCTTTGCGCGCCTTGTCGTGTCCCGGCGCGTGCGTTTCACCGTCTACTTCGCCCAGCGTTGCGCGTTTCCGAACGCAGATCGCCTGGCTGCACGGGGCGAAAGGCGATGCGCGACAGGCGAACCGTTTCCGGAGAGGTGGCCGAGTGGTCGAAGGCGCACGCCTGGAGAGCGTGTATACGTTTCACGTATCGTGGGTTCGAATCCCACCCTCTCCGCCACATTCCGTCCGGTTATAGAAAAGCAACCTGCATTTCTCACGAATCTGTACAGAGTTCCCGTAGTTTCCGCACTTTAGCATCGCCATTGGACCGCGACGTGGTCTTGAGAGACGGAACAGTCCGTCGATATTCACGGTTGACCCTGAAATATCTCTGCGGGCCTCTTTTTTGGTACCACTTCCCATTTTTCGCGGCGATCAGTCATGGACCGTTGCGGCAATTCATACAGCGGGTGACAAATAAAAAACAAGACACGTAGTATCCAAGAATTCGATCGACACTTCTAGATTGCCGTAACTCTCTTATCAATATACGCTGGTGGAATGAGCAGCACATTCCATCCATTCCATTTCCTTCTCGTCACTCTCGCGGGCTGGCTCAACCGGCACCAGCAGAACGTCATCAACTACCTATTGGCAGAGAATCGAATCTTGAAAGCGTAGCTGAACGGCCGTCGTCTGCAGCTCACCGACGACAACGTCGTCGATTGGCTGTGCGCGCGAAAAAGCTTGGCAGAGCTTGCCTCGAAGAGATCGTGACCTTGGTAACGCCGGACACACTGCTGCGGTGGCATCGGATATTGGTTGCCCGCAAATGGACTTGTCCTCACAAGGGACCGGGACGACCTCCGATCAGGCGGGAGATCGAGAAGTTAATCGTTCGAATGGCAAGAGAGAACCTGGGATGGGGATACGTTCGTATACAAGGGGCTCTCGTCAATCTCGGGTACGAAATCTGCTCCACAACTGTCGCCAATGTACTCAAACGCCACGGGATTGTGCCTGCGCCGGAGCGCCAAAAGCACACGACTTGGAGCACCTTCTTGAAATCCCACTGGGAAATGCTGGCGGCGACTGATTTTTTCACTATAGAAGTATGGACGATGCGTGGGTTAGTCACTTATTACGTATTGTTCACGATCCATCTGGCGACGCGCCGAGTCCATATCGCCGGGATCACCGCCAGCCCGAACAGCGCGTTTATGATTCAGGTGGCGCGACAGCTGACCGACGAGTCCGATGGAGCGTTAAACGATGTACGGTTCCTTATCATGGATCGAGACACGAAGTTCACCAATCATTTCAAAGCATTCTTGCGTCGAGAGGGTGTAGAGTCTGTTTCTTATCCCCCGCGTTCTCCAAATTGCAGCCCGCACGCGGAACGGTTTGTGCGTTCTATCAAAGAGGAATGCCTCGACCGGATCATTCCAATCGGTTTCGGATCACTTCGTCGTGCTATCAACGAGTATGTCAAACCTTATCATCATGAGAGAAATCATCAGGGATTGGATAACCAATTGCTTAGTTCGCTCGCCACCAGCACGCGAGCACAAGACGGTAACATTAATCGAAGAGAACGACTCGGTGGAATGCTGAACTACTACTACCGACTCGCAGCATGATCGATCCAATTTTTGGGTAGTACGGGCTGCAACCCGACCAACACGTTAGGCGACTCGACGGCGCACCTCTTTATTCAATTTGGCACCGAGTCGTCGTGCGGCCTCCTCCAAGTCATAATCGGCCTGAAGACCCATCCAAAAAGCGTCAGATGTCCCAAAATAGCGTGCCAACCGCAGCGCCGTGTCGGCACTAATGGCACGTTTCCCGTGAACGATTTCATTAATACGCCGAGGCGGCACGCTGATATCGCGCGCCAGACGATTTTGACTTAGGGAGAGAGGCTTAAGGAACTCTTCCAGAAGCACTTCACCCGGATGCACGTTATGCAGTTTCGCCATAGTAAACACACTCAGTGATAATCCACAATCTCCACATTGTAGGCGTCTCCAGCACGCCACTCGAAGCATAGACGCCACTGGTCGTTGATACGAATGCTATGCTGACCTTTCCGCTTTCCCTTTAACGCTTCTAATCGATTTGCCGGTGGTATCCGCAAATCAGTTAACGTACGCGCGTTATTCAGCATACGAAGTTTCCGGCGCGCCGTTTGCTGGATGCCTCGAGAAAACCGTCGAGACACGGTTCCTCGCCAAATGGCTCCGGTCTCACGACACCGAAAACTTTTTATCATATAATGAATTATAACGCGATACGTTATATAACGTCAAACGTTACAAGCGCGCTGTGCTCTCCACTCAACATGTTTTGTGCCGAACGGGATTCAGATGCGTTAAAATCGAAGTACCCGTTCTTCTTGAAGGCAACGATGTATGGCGGGCGCGAACGTAAAACAGCAGGTGCACGAACTGGTTGATCACCTGCCGGACGACGCAACTTGGGATGATGTGATGTACCGGATCGCGGTGCGCCGTTCCATTGAGATCGGGTTGCGTGAAAGCGAGGCCGGCGAAGGCGTGGACACTGAGACCCTACACAAAGAGTTTGGCCTTACTGAATGAAGTTACTCTGGATGCCGCAGGCACGCGCGGATCTTACAGCCATTTACGAGTACATTGCCGAAGGCTCTGCTCAAAATGCTGAACGCGTGATCGAGCGTGTTTCGACCTCCATTTTCACCGATACTGGCGACTAGGCAGCGCTTGGCCGTATCGCGGCTAGCTCTTTTCCGGCCTGTTTGCACGCGTTGTGTAATTCATAGGCCGCTTGAAGGTTCATCCAGAATTCGGCGGACGTGCCGAAGTAACGCGCCAGTCGCAGCGCGGTATCCGCGGTGATCCCTCGCTTACCGGCGAGAATATCATTGATACGAGGAGCAGGAACGTGCAGTTCACGCGCTAACGCGCTGCCACTCATGCCACGTTCGTCCAACTCGTCACGCAACTGTTCGCCGGGAGTATCGGACGCATATTGTTACGCATCATCTCACCTTTGCTGTTTCAGTGATAATCCACAATTTCCACGTCGTGTGGGCCGTCCTCGTGCCACACAAAACAGATTCGCCATTGATCGTTAATCCAAATTCTGTTACGTGACAGGTGCAACGTGCGGCGTATAACGTGTCCACGACGAATTATGATTAAGGCCCCTAGTATCCAAATATACGATAAACGCCTCTAGATTGCTGTGAATCGACCTGGGTTCAAACGTATGGATAGGCTTCGAATATACGCGCTCCCGGGAAACACGGAAGCGAGCGTGTCGATAAGCCTCGGGCTTATGTTCTCATCAAATACCAGCTTCATGCTGCGGATGACGACGAGAGTTTGCGTTCACGGTCGGCAGCAAACTCAAGCGTAGCTCTGATGTCGTCGCGGTTAAGACTGGGGAAGTCAGACAGAATCTCATCCTCGTTCATGCCGCCAGCTAGATACTCGAGGATATCGTAGACTGTGATTCGCGTGCCCTTTATGCACGGCTTGCCACTGCGAATTTCGGGGTCAATACTGATTCTTTCTTCGTAGCTCACGGGACAAGCGTACGCCGGGTGTCCAGGAAGCTCAAGAAATAGCTGCAGTCGTGCGCGCGGCGAATTGGCTGTTGGCTAGAATTCCCTGATATTTCCCTATTAATGTTTGTCCAAGTGTATTCCCAGGGTTGCAAATATGGCCATAAATCAACAGTGCGGGGCGAATTACATGCATTTCGGTGCATCAATTTTTTCAGATTTCCCTGTATTTTTCCCGTTAACAGGGAATAGTTAGTGAGAGGGGTTCGACGTGGACTCCGTCCACTCCTTGCAGTCTGCTGCGAACTCGTTGTGAATCGGCGTCGTGTCAAACGTACAGATCGGCCTGGAACTCTGACCTCACCAAGGTCTACCTAACTTATTGACCTATTTGAAGAAAACGGGGATTGTTTGAGTTTCGATTTTGACGCCGATTGGGGGTCAAACTGAGGCGCCGATATACACGCATAGCGTTGCATAGTGTTGATTCCTGCCAACAGGCGCTAAAGCTTTCTTGTTGTGACGAGAAGCAGGGCATGAATCCAGACATGGCTATTTTTGGAAGCGACTTTTTCGTGATATGCGCTCCCACATGAAACCCGAAATGGTTGCGATCTGCCAAAGGCCCAACAAGGCGGCAACGGAAAAAGGCCTTCTCGATAGCCTGCTGTCGAATGCCCGGCGAAATACCGACAAGTAGTATCCCGTTTCGGGTCTGAGTTGAGTATCAGATCGTAGTGCCCGGACACGATGATACTGATAGGCACCGCGCCCATAGCTGAAGTGCTGGCGAAAAAACGTCGCAAGCTCAAGGTCATGGTAGTGGCGCACAATTGCTTCGGGGCGGTACACGAGCGAATATCCTTTATGGATCAATCGGTCACAAAATTCCCGATCTTCAGATGTGCGAAACGAGGAGTCAAATCCTCCAATCTGATGAAACAACTTTCTCGAAATAGCCATGTTATTGCTTGCAAAAAATCTTAGTTCACTATTCCTGCTGAGAAAGTATGAATACGCTTCCGAGATGATCAACTGACTGGTGGTTGAAAACAGATTTCCCGTTAAGCCGTTAATGACACGTCCGCCAACCAGTATGGTGGTATCTTTCCTAAGTGGCTCGATCAGTTCGCGTAACCAGGTTTTCCCCGGCAAACAATCGTCATCGGTAAAAACCAGCACATCGCCTTGCGCGTGTTGAGCGCCCATATTACGAGCGGCGGCGGGCCCTGCATTCGCTTGCCGGAGGAAGGTAATTCGGTCGTCCTTGAATAAATTCTGTACGCAATCTTCGATTCGGGTTGCGCTGCCGTCGTCCACAACGATGACTTCGAATCGGTTCCGCGGATAATTTTGATCCCGTACCGCCCCGACGCACGATTGCAGCGATGTAGGACGTTCAAACGTCGGAATGATGACTGAGACATATGGATTGGTCATGCAATGGATAGCGTCTTTGACAGCAATCAACGTAAAAATAGAACTATTCCTGCGCGATAGACACTTTACTGCCGGTATCCGTAGACTGCATCGCCGCAAGGGCAATAGCTAGTGCGCGCTTGCCATCCTGCAAACCGCACTCGATGGGTTTGTCTGTACGGATTGCTTGGACAAAGTGTTTAAATTGCTCGATATAGGATCGTTGCCATTCACCTCCTCGCTTTGAACCCACGAGTGCACGCGGAATTTCCTTAATAAAATTTTTCATATTTTTAGATCGCTCCTGGACGCTGCCGGGGACCTTTGACGTATCTGAGATTTTCAAGCCGTCGAACTGATAGAACGCTACACTGATAGAACCCGACCTTCCGAAAAGTTCTATGCGATTGTTTTGATTGCTGCGTTCTGCAAAGGCACCTGAGGCGAGAGCGCCGCCGCGCAATCGCGCGGTAACGACGGCGGATTCGTCCTCCCAACTTCCACTCCGACTCAATGCATTTATTTCTTTGACCTCGTCGCCCAACATAAATCTCCATAGATCAAAGTGGTGAATGGCCATCTCGAGAAACACGCTCCCTCCCGTGTTTCTCTGCTTGCGCCAGTCTGGCACAGCGTTCGAACAACTGGTGCGTACACTATTCATAACCTCCAGTTTCCCGATCAGGCCTTCTTCAATCATAGAGCGGGCTTGTCGCGCCAATCGGTGCCAGCGCATATTGAAGCCCACCATGACCTTACGCGAGGTGTCAGCCGCCCGGTTGATCAATCGATCGCAGTCGCGGGGCGTCAGCGCAAGGGGCTTCTCGACAAAAACATGTTTACCCGCATCCAACGCATCCAGTGCAACGTCTGCGTGAAACCGCGCCGGCACACATATGCCTATAGCATCAATTGTCGAATCATCCAGCAGCGCGCGGTAGTCCGTCACACACTTCTGAACTAGAGAACGTGCTGCCATGTTGTTGATTACGGCTGGGTTCGCATCGGCAAGGGCGACCACTTCGGCGCCAGGAACTGATCGAATGGCGGGTAGATGTATTGATGTGGTAACGCGGCCGCAACCCACAATGCCTATACTAACGGGAATCGTTTCATCGTCATGGACGGTCATGCCAGCGCGCTTCAGTCTGCGAAAATATCTATCCGATCCTGCTCGTGGATATGTCGGAATCTATCAACTTCCAAATTGGCTACCTTATCTCGTGCGTTTCCTGCTCCGCTTGCATAGCCGAGCATCTGTCCCGCCCCGTCGACCGCGAGCCCGATGATCAACGCATGCAGAGCGAAAAGATATTCTATTCTTAGCTCTCGGGATGGCAGTCCTATCCAGATACGCCACAGCCGCACGATCGGAATAAGGGGAGAACCCAGAAAATACAGGACGCGCCAGGCCGGACTTTTCCGCCTGGATCTGATGCTGGCGAAAAGGCGACCGTTGTAAAACTGCGCGGGCAGCCACGATCTCCAGAGAGAAAAGTTGGTGTGGGCCACTCTTGCTTCGGATTCCATCAATAGTCGATGTCCCTGCTCTTTGAGATTCCAGTGGAGGATCGTTTCCGCCTCCATCATTGTTTCAAGCCTGTTCCCGTACTCGAGCAGAATGGCCCGTTTGTAGGAGGAGTTGTGACCCGGCAGAAACTCGGCCTCACGGCGTGGAGAGGGCGTAAGCCAGGGCCCATAACCGATCAAAAGGTCCGCCCAGCTTACGATTGAATTCGGATTTGCGTTTTCCACCCCGGGACCGACCGCGGCCCACGGCCCCTGATGCGCGGAAATGAGTTTCTCCGCCCAGGCGGGATCGGGAAAACAATGATCTTCTGCAAGCGCTACCACAGGTGCGGCTGCCGCACGTATGCCGGCCGCATTCGCACGGCCTATCGAACGAAAGTGATCAATTTCGACTACTCGAAACCACGCAAAGTCGTGAAGCTGATCCGTTTCAATATCAGAAAGTGCCTGCCGTGGCGCGACAATCACTAATTCTAATTTGTCGCATACGGTTTGCGTTCGAAGATGGGAAAGGGTTCTTCGCAGAACATCGAATCCGGCTGGCTTGGTCAGAATCACGGAAAGCAATGGAACAGCGCGATCGCTTGCATCGCCTTCAATCATGGGTGTTTGTATCGCCGTGTCGAGTTCGTTATTCATTTTTATATTGAACACAACGCATATGCCACACACAGACACCTATGCTCATAACATTGGTCGGCTTCTGAAATCCGTTTTGAACACACGCTGTTTTCCAAGCGACGTGGCCCAGATAATGATGACGTAGAATTTTGCACGGTAAGGGAAGACCAACTTTGTGAGGTTCGCCGAACTGTCCGAGGACCCTCTTGCTATCGAACCCTGTGTTTGAGTTTTTCGTAGGCTTCCTTGCCCTCGGGATTTCCTAAATCGGCGGCGGCTTTTGCGTTGCTGACCGCCGACGCGATGTCTCCCTTGTGATAGTAGGCGCCGCCGCGTTCGGCGTAGGCGCGTCCGTTGTCGGGGTGCAGTTCTATGTATTGGTCCCAGTAGCGGATGATCTGATACCAGTCCCTGCGCTTCGCTAAAACCCAGTCCATCAACAGATAGTAGTCTATGTCGTTCGGATCGAGTTGGATGGCCCGTTTCAGATCATTGAGCGCGCGATCGTGTTGATTGCGGTCGATATACGCCCGGGCCCTTCGGTAGTGAAGGGAAGCGTTGTCTGGATCAAGTCGTAACGCGGCGTTAAAATGTTCGATGGCGGCGGCCAGTTTCGGGTTTTGCGATCCATAGGCCAGCGACTCATCGATAAAGGCCTGCATCCGCTCAAACGACCCGCCCCAGCGTGGAGCAAGTGTTCTCAGGTAATGAGCCCTTACTTGAAAGCTTGCCGGATTGATCTCGAGTGCTCTTGTCAAAACGATTTCCGCCTCATCGCCTCTACCCTGTGCATTCACAATGCCGATGAGAAGCTAATACGCGACCATCGGCGTTTTATCGATTTTGAGTGATGCGGCGATATATTTCGTAGACTTTTCGAAGTGCGCCGTCATGGCGTCGAACTGTTCCTGCTCCGTCTCGCTGGCCCAGTTGTGTCCTCTCGACGCCCACCCCAAGCCGTAATAGTAGTAGGCACGCGCAATATAAGGTTGGTAATTGTCGGGTGTTGAATCGATCCATGCGCTAAAGCGTGGTTCATCGGATATGTCTTTTGTATCGAAGGCGCTGTACGCCGCGAAGAGGTCCTCTTCCGCCAGGATATCGGTTTCAACCTCCGTTTGATGGCGGTGCAAGGCACGATTCAACTCGTCGTATTTCCCCTGCTGCAGGAGTCCTTGGATTGCCAGAACAGTGCTGCCCGGATAGGCGGGTTCCGAGATCTTGATTATCGCGGAGTCCGCAAACACCGCGCGGACGTCGTACTGAGAGATCGCGCGCTCCTGAGCTGCGGAATTGTGCACGACAGCGCAGCATACTCCAAAGAACACAATTCGATGCAGATTCATATGAAGCCCCCCCGGCCGGGTTGTCCGGCCGCATATCGTCGCGTTCACGGGTACAAAGATACAAGGAAATCGGGCACCGCGTAACGCATTGTTTTCCTCGGTAATGCAGCCACTGAATACGAAAGACTACCGTACCCCTGGCACGGTCTGCCGATTCCGGGCCGACCGTGCCCGGCATAGCCCGCGCAGCGCGGCGGTCGATCCTCAGTTGATGCGATTTTACCAGGCCGGGACTCATAAACGCTGTTAAACCGTTGCCTGCGAGCAACGGCGGGCGCTTCCCGCTCGACCACGCGCAGAACGCAATCGCGAGTTGCGGACGATGGGCAATTACGGTACATGTCCTGCAGGTCAAATCGAGTTCGACCATGCGCAGGTACATCAATCTGACGATGGTCGTCGCCCTTGTGCTCAGCGCGTGATCTTTATTCACGGCCGAACGCAGGGCGCCCGATGCCGGGAGCGTGCGCGACGACGGCCCGATAACGAGATCCTAGTGAACCTGTGTCATGTCGTCGAGCGCCGGGGAACACGGAAAAAGGCCGCGAGGAGCTTGGCGCCAGATGGCGAAGCCGCAGGAACGGAGCCATCGTTGACTTGTTCCGGCGTCAGAATGTATTTTGACCCGCTAAACTATGGCGGCGAAAGTTGGTCTCCCCTGTGACGATAGGTTGTGAACCCGGTCAGGTCCGGAAGGAAGCAGCCGCAGCAGCCGAATCGGGTGCCGGGGCCCGGCTAGCTGGAGCCGCCACCACCATTAGACCTTCTTCGTTTTTATGAGCTACCAGGCCCTGGCCCGCAAGTGGAGACCGAAGCTGTTTTCCGAAGTCGTCGGGCAACAGCACGTTGTCAATGCGCTGAGCAACGCCTTGGACAGCGATCGCGTCCATCACGCATTTCTGTTCACGGGAACCCGCGGTGTCGGCAAGACCACGCTGGCCAGGATCTTTGCCAAAGCGCTGAATTGCGAGCAGGGCATAAGTTCGTCACCGTGCAATGTCTGTGCGACCTGTAATGCCATAGACGAGGGCCGTTTCGTGGATCTCATCGAGGTCGATGCCGCGTCCCGCACTAAAGTCGGCGACACCCGGGAGTTGCTGGACAACGTGCAGTACGCACCCACCCGCGGGAGCTTCAAGATCTATCTCATCGATGAAGTCCACATGTTGTCCGGACACAGCTTCAACGCCCTGCTGAAGACGCTGGAGGAACCGCCTCCGCACGTGAAGTTTCTTCTCGCGACCACCGACCCGCAGAAACTGCCCATGACGGTGTTGTCCCGGTGTCTGCAGTTCAACCTGAAGGCCTTGAGCGCCGATCAAATCGGCGGTCAGCTGGAACACATCTTGCAGCAGGAGGGTGTTCCCTACGATCTGCCGGCGGTATCCTTGATTGCGCGATCCGCGGAGGGGAGCATGCGCGACGCCTTGAGTCTGTTGGATCAGGGTATTGCTCACGCTGCCGGCGAGGTCCGGGAAGCTGCGGTCCGCGACATGCTCGGCACTATTGATCGGGCATTTATCCGCGATCTGTTGCGTGCTCTCGCGGACGACGACGGTGGAGCGCTGATGGACACGGTGGACAAGATGAGTTACGCGTCTTGCGAATTCACCGCGGCGCTCGACGAACTGCTGCGAACCCTCCACGACCTCGCACTGTACGCACAGGTGCCCGAGGCGGTGGAAGCCAAGCAGTTGGATATCGCGTGGTATCGGGACCTGGCGCAGCGTTTTACGCCCGAAGACCTGCAGTTGTTCTATCAGATTGGTCTGATCGGCAAGCGCGATCTTCCGTTGGCGCCGGATTTGCGCAGCGGTTTCGAGATGCTGATGCTGCGCATGCTCGCGTTTCATCCACCGATGCGCGAAAAAAGCGTTCCCGCTCCCAAAGCCGAGGCCGGCGAGCCGCGGTCTGACGAAGCGTCGTCCGAACCACCGACGGCGACGATGGACGCGGAGAATTGGGCCGGCCTGGTGGCGCGATTGAACGTCTCCGCGCTGGTTCGAGAACTGGCCATGAATGTGGTGCCGACGACCATGCGGCAGGACAGAATTGAGCTCGCGTTGGACGCCAAAAACGAGCATCTGCTCAACGACGACAGACTCGATGCGCTCGCGCGGGCCCTGGAAACCGAACTTGGAACGCGCCCGAAAGTGACGATGGTCCGGCGTGAATCGGATCGGGAGACTCCGGCGGAAAACCTTGAACGGCGCGCGGTGGAGCGCCTGGAGGCCGCCCGTTCAACGATAATGAACGACCCGAACGTACAGGAAATCATAGATCGATTCGACGCGACGATCCTTTCCGAATCGATCAAAACCCGTGATTCTCAAAAGTGAGGTGGCAATGAAGGGCGGAATCGGAAACCTGATGAAGCAGGCGCAGGCGGTACAGGAGAATCTGCGTAAAGCCCAGGAGGAGCTGGCGCAGATCGAAGTTGAGGGTGCGTCGGGCGGAGGAATGGTAAAGATCGTCATGACCTGCCGCCACGACGTGCGACGGGTCGAGATCGACAAAGAACTGTTGGGCGACGACAAGGAAGTCCTGGAGGATCTCATCGCCGCGGCGGTGAACGACGCCGTACGTAAGGCCGAAAAGGCGACGCAGGAAAAAATGGCGGGGCTGACTACGGGAATCAATATACCCGGCTTGAACCTCCCTTTTTAACCGGAATGGTGGATGCGCAGGCGATCGAGGCCTTGAAAAAGGCCCTCCGCAGGCTGCCCGGGGTCGGACCCAAGACCGCGCAACGCATGGCGTTTCATCTGCTGGAAAGGGATCGGGACGGGGCCCGAGAGATCGCCGACGCCATTACCCAGGCCGTGAGCAAGGTCGTGCACTGCCGTCGTTGTAATACCCTGAGCGAACAGGAAATCTGCGACGTCTGCGCCTCGCCCAAACGCGACGCCTCCACCGTGTGTGTGGTCGAGACGCCGGCGGATCTGGATTCCGTGGAACAGGCGGGGGTGTACCGCGGTACGTACTTCGTGCTCATGGGGCATATATCGCCCCTGGACGGCATTGGCCCCGACGACCTCGGAATCGGAGAATTCCAAAAGCGGTTGGCGCAGGGTGGGATTCAGGAAGTGATCATCGCCACGAATCTTACCGCCGAGGGCGAGGCGACGGCGGAATACATTCGCCAGATCCTGGAGGATACGGGGATAAAGGTCACGCGCATTGCTCGTGGGGTGCCGGTGGGCGGGGAACTCGAATACATGGACCAGGGCACGCTGACCCAGGCCTTCGACAACCGGCGCGCGATCTGAACGCCGTGTTCTGGGTCCTCAATCGGATACCAGCCGGTCGATCCTGGCGGCGCAGATAAAATCGTTTTCCGACAAGCCGCCGATGGAATGCGTGGTGTAGCGCACCCGGCAGCGGTTGTAACCGACCTCAATATCCGGGTGGTGGTCCTCACCGTGCGCGATCCAGGCAAGTGCGTTCACGAACGCCATGGTTTCGTAATAATTCTTGAACTTAAACTCCCGGGCTATGCTGGAGTGGTCCGCATCCGTTGACCACCCCGGGACCTGGCCGACAATCGCAGCAATTGCTTCGGCGCTCATCGGCGGTTCGTCTTTCGTGTAACGGCGGCAATGTTGTTTCAGCAAATCCGTCATCTCGGCCGTTACTCGAATTTGTAGTACTTGTCGTTGAGATATTTAACGATGTCGTTGATCTCGTCGTCGGCGAGGTTCGTTTTCAGTTGATTATTGCAGAATTCGACCTGCCCCATCATGCCCTCGACCGTTTTCACGCGACGATCATCGCGCGTGTAGATCCTGGATTCGTCGCCGTCGAAGTTGTTCGCGTGGCAGGCGGCGCATTGCGCCTGGTGGATTTGCTCGCCGTTATCCGCATCGCCAAGGAGAAATCCGTGGGCCTTTCCGGCCAAAAGCGGTAAAACAACGTTGCCGATTATCAAAACCTTCTTCATAGACGTGCTCCTCACGAATTTTCACAATCATGGAACCGCCGCTGTTTACGCCGGCCCCAGCACCTGCGCGAACGCCTGCGATTTTCCCGCTGGCCGTGGCCAGGAAAACCCGAAGACTTCCCGAGCGGCGTTTCCATAGCTCGGTAGTGTGTTCGCGCCCGCCCGGCATTATAAAGGGCTACCTTAGATTGCATTGCATTTTATTGGTAAACTTCGGCGCTGCCCCAGCCGGGGCGGCACCATTCCAGGCAAAGGGTGTCACAATGCAGACGATTCGATTGCAACTGTTCAGACCGATGGTCAGGCTCGATTTTCGTCGTGGTGTCAGCTACGTATTAGACCGAATTGCGCGAAGAACATTCATTTTTCCGACAACGGGAGAACCTTGATGCCACAGGATGCCAACGCCTTGGTTTGGATGGATCTGGAGATGACCGGGCTTGATCCGGAAACCGAAAGAATTATCGAAATCGCCACGATCATTACCGACAGTCAGCTCGAAATCGTCGCCGAAGGACCGGTCATCGTCGTGCGTCAGCCGCAAAGCCTCCTCAATCGAATGGACGATTGGAACACACGCACGCACACGGAGTCGGGCTTGGTAGAACGTGTGCGGCGCTCCTCGTACAGCGAGCGGCAGGCGGAAGTAGACACCCTTGAATTCATTCAGAAGCACGTCCCCCGCAACCGGTCGCCGCTGTGCGGCAACAGTATTTACCAGGACAGGAGGTTTCTACGTCGGTATATGCCGGATTTGGAGCAGTGGTTCCACTACCGCAACCTGGACGTAAGTACTTTGAAGGAGCTGGTACGACGCTGGGCACCCGCTCTCTACGAAGGACTGACAAAAAACAATACTCACAGGGCCCTGGACGACATCCGCGAATCCATCGCCGAGCTGCGGTATTACCGCGAGCATTTCCTCCGTATACCCGAGGCCAGGGGTTCGGACCCGCATCCGCTCGGGGCGGCGCGCAAGTGCTGATCCAGTGCCCAGGCGACGTGTTCGCGAACAAGTTCGGAGGGATGATCCCTGCGGCCGCGGAGCGCGTCGAGCACGGCCGACGAACTGGGCGCGTTGCCCAGCGCCACGGCGACGTTGCGTAACCAGCAGGCATAACCGATGCGGCGAATCGCAGACCCCGCCGTGCGATCGTTGAACTCCTGCTCCGACCAGGAGAACAATTCCACCAGTTGCCGGTCCGTGACGCGCGCCCGGGGAACAAACCGGGGTTCGACGCTGGGGCGTGCGAATCGGTTCCACGGGCACACCAGCTGGCAGTCGTCGCAGCCGAAGATCCGGTTCCCGATCAGCGGCCGCAGTGCGAGCGGAATGGACCCGCGCAGCTCGATCGTCAGGTAAGAGATACAAAGCCGGGCGTCCAGTTCGTAGGGCGCAACGATGGCGCCGGTCGGACAGGCCTGCAGACAAGCCTCGCACGTCCCGCAATGGCCGCCGCCGGACCCATCGACCGGTAAAGGCAGATCGGTGTAGATCTCGCCGAGAAAGAACCAGGATCCGGCGGATCTGTTGAGAAGGTTGGTATGCTTGCCGATCCAGCCGAGCCCTGCTTTTTCCGCGAGCGCCTTCTCCAGCACCGGCGCGCTGTCGCTGAACACGCGATAGCCGAGCGGTCCGGCTTCGTCGGCGATCCTGTCGGCGAGACCACGCAAGCGTTTGCGCATCAATTTGTGGTAATCGCCGCCCAACGCGTAGCGCGATACGTAACCGATTCTGCCGTCGCCGAGCAGCCTTTCCGGGTCGGCGGCGCCAGCGGGCCAATAATCCATGCGTGCCGAGATCACGCGCTGCGTCCCCGGCACCAGTTCCGCAGGACGGCTGCGGCGGGTGCCGTGGCGCGCCATATAGTCCATGGCGCCGTGCCGCCCCAGTTCGAGCCAGGACGCGAGACGACCCTCGGCGACTCCCAAGTCGGTGTCGGTGATGCCGACCTGCTGAAACCCCAATTCCGATCCCCACAGCTTGACGCGCCGGGCGAGGCCCGGGAGGTCGATGGCGCGATTTCGTGCTGAACCCATAAGCCCCTATCATACCCACTAATGAAACCCCTGCCGCAGCAACTGTACACCGCCGATCAGGTGCGCGAACTCGATCGCGTCGCCATCGAGGATCGCGGCCTGGACGGTTATGGATTAATGCAACGCGCGGGGCGTGCCGCTTTCACGGCGATGATCCACCGCTGGCCCCGCAGCCGTGCCGTCGCCGTATTCTGCGGCTCAGGCAACAACGGCGGCGACGGATACGTGATCGCCACACTTGCCCGACGGGCCGGATTGTCGGTGCGGCTGCACGCGTCGGGTGCGCCGAAATCGGAAGCGGCAAGCAAAGCGATGTGCGACTATACCGCTGGCGGTGGTGTGGTCGAAAAACTCACGTCAACCCCGATTTCGGGCGCCGACGTACTCGTCGATGCGCTGCTCGGTACCGGACTGGAGCGTGAAGTTTCGGGTAGCTATGCGGACGCCATCGAAGCCATCAACGAGGTTTCCACACCGGTGTTGGCGATCGACATGCCCTCGGGGCTGCATTCGGACAACGGCCGAGTCATGGGTACGGCGGTCAGCGCCGACGCCACGGTGACGTTCATCGGAATGAAGCTCGGGCTATTCACCGGCAGGGGGCCGGCCCGCGCCGGAGAGGTGTTGTTCGACGATCTCGGGGTGCCCACGGATATCTACGAAAGCGTCGCAGCGTCGGCGCACCGTCTGCAACCGGTCCCGCCTATGCTTGCGACGCTCCGCCGTCCCCGTGATGCCCACAAGGGTGAGCGCGGCCGGGTGCTGGTGATCGGCGGTGACCTCGGCATGTTGGGCGCGATCCAATTGTGCGGAGAGGCGGCGTACCGCGGCGGCGCCGGGCTGGTGCGGCTGATCACCCGTCCCGAGCACGCCGTGGCCGCCAACAGTCGATGCCCCGAATTGTTGGTGACCGCGACCGACAGCGGGGCGCAGTTGCGGCGCGCGCTCGTCAACGCCGACGCCGTGGCGATCGGTCCCGGCCTTGGGCAGGAAGATTGGGGTCGGAGCATGCTTGCCGCTGCGCTGGAGTGGCGGGGCCCGCTGGTCGTGGACGCGGACGCGCTCAATCTTCTCGCCGCGGATGCGGTGCGACGGGACAATTGGGTGCTGACGCCGCATCCGGGGGAGGCGGGGCGACTGTTACGCCTCAGCGGAGCGGCGGTCCAGGACGATCGCGTTGCCGCGGTGCGCGCAATCGCCGAGCGCTACGGATGCACGACGGTGCTCAAGGGGGCGGGAAGCCTGGTCGTCGGCCCGGACCAGGGTCTGTGGGTCTGCGACCGCGGCAACCCCGGCATGGCCGTGGGCGGCATGGGCGACGTGCTTACCGGGGTGGTGGCCGCGTTGGCGGGTCAGGACCTGTCGCTGCCGGCAGCGGCGCGCCTGGGCGTCTGGCTGCACGCGACGGCGGCGGACTACGCCGCCGCGGACAGCGGCGCCGGCGGGATGCTGGCTTCGGACTTGTATCCCTGGTTGAACGCCCTGCTCACCGACCTGGTGGAATGACGCGGCGCGTGGAAGTGGACAGCGAGCAGGGGATGCTGGCGCTGGGACGTTCGCTGGCGCCCCGACTGCGGGCGGGAATGTTGCTCTATCTCGAGGGCGAGCTGGGCGCCGGCAAGACCACCTTGGTGCGTGGTCTTCTGCGCGGGCTGGGATACGATTCGCACGTCAAGAGCCCGACCTACACGCTGGTCGAGCCGTACGAGCTCGCCGCGTTCGTAGTCTATCATCTCGATCTTTACAGGCTCGAGGAAGCCGAAGACTTGGAAGCCCTGGGCGTTCGCGATTATTTGAGCGGCGGCGATGTTTGTGTCGTAGAATGGCCGGAGCGCGGACTTGGCGTGTTACCGGAACCGGACGCGAACGTCAGGATCGAGTATGATGCCGGCGGGCGCGTCGTCGCGCTGGAGTGTTACACCAAGCTGGGTCGGTACTTGTGCGGGGGTTGTGAAGTATAAGCGACTGACATACGTGGCCTTGTTGGGGCTCCTGTGGCAACCGGTCCACGCCGATCCGGTGTCAGTGAAGAACCTGCGCATGTGGCGGGCACCCGACCACACGCGGCTGGTTTTCGACCTCAGTGCTTCCGTAAAGCATCGCTTGTTCCTTCTCAGCAACCCCGACCGTCTGGTCGTGGATCTGGAGAACGCCACACTGCAGGGCGCGCTCCCGGCCCTGCGATTCGACGGTCCCTACCTGCAGCGCGTACGGACCGGCACGCAGAAGAACCGGGGACTGCGTATCGTTCTGGACCTGAAAAGCAAGGTTCGTCCGCGCACCTTCGTTTTGACGCCGAACCAGATGTACGGGCATCGACTCGTCATCGATCTGTACAGCGCACGATCCGCGGTAGCCGCACCCGCCGAAGGCTATGTGCCTGCTCCGCGCAGGCGTTCGTCCAGGATCGTCGTTGCCATTGATCCCGGTCACGGCGGGGAGGACCCCGGAGCGGTCGGGCGCCGCGGCACGAAGGAAAAATATATAACCTTGAAGGTGGCGAACGAGCTTCGCAAGCTGATCGATCTGGACCCCGACATGCGCCCGGTCGTGATCCGCCGAAGCGACTATTATCTGAGTCTCCGGGAGCGGATCCTGGAGGCGCGCCGACACCAGGCCGACGTGTTTATCTCCATTCACGCGGACGCCTTTCCCAATCGTCGTGTGCGCGGCTCGTCCGTCTACGCCTTGTCCCAACGCGGTGCATCCAACGAGGCCGCGCGCTGGCTGGCAGACAAAGAGAACGCCGCCGACCTCATCGGCGGAGTCAGCCTGCGCGACAAAGACGACTTGCTGGCCAAGGTCTTGTGGGATCTGTCGATGACGAAAACGGTCAGCGACAGCCTGGAACTGGGCCAGGACGTGCTCATCGAACTGAGCAAGATCGGCCCGGTGCACAGAAAACGGGTGCAACAGGCCGGCTTCGTCGTCTTGAAGTCCCCCGACATACCGTCGATCCTGGTGGAAACCGCATTTCTCAGCAACCCCAAGGAGGAGCGGCAGCTGCGGAGCGTGAAACACAGGCGCCGTCTGGCGAAGGCCATATACCAGGGAATCAAGCGCTACTTTCGGCGGTTCCCGATCCACGCCACCGTCGCCGGCCTGGATCAGGAATACGTAGTACGGACCGGGGATTCGTTGTCCACCATCGCCGCCCGCTACAACACCTCCGTATCGCGGCTCAAGCGGATGAACAACTTGAACGGCAACACCATCCGCGTCGGCCAGAAACTGCGTATACCGCGCGCCGACAGCGGAGGTTGAGGCGTGACGCCACCACCCCCCAGGATACGAGCGCTATCTCAGAAGCTGGTGAGCCAGATTGCCGCCGGCGAGATGATCGAGCGGCCGGCGTCCGTGCTCAAGGAACTGATGGAGAACAGCCTGGACGCGGGTGCCGCGACGATAAACGTCGACGTAGACCGAGGCGGGATCAAGCGCATCCAGGTCAGCGACGACGGTTGCGGCATCGTCAAAGACGATCTGAAGCTGGCGCTGTCCCGCCACACCACCAGCAAGCTCGCGGAACTCTCCGATCTGCAGTCGATCCATTCCCTAGGATTCAGGGGCGAGGCCCTGCCCAGTATCGCGTCCGTGTCGCGCCTGCGCCTGCGCACACGCGTCGGTTCCGACGAAGCGGGATGGGAAGTGCGCTGCACCGACGCGGACGGAATAGAGGGGCCCAAACCCGTTGCACACCGCGTTGGAACCAGCGTCGAAGTCCGAGATCTTTTCTACAATACACCGGCGCGCCGTAAGTTCCTGCGAACGGAGCGAACGGAGGCGTTTCACGTTGAAGAGACCTTGAAGCGTTTGGCGCTGAGCCGTTTCGATGTCGGCGTGTCCTATCGTCGGGATGACAGGCCCGCGCAGACGTACCCGCCCGCCGGCGACGACACCGCGCACGATCGTCGGCTGCAAGCGGTCTGCGGCAAGACCATGTTGGAACAATCCGAGCGTTTCGAACAACGCGCTGAAGGACTATCAATATGGGGCTGGCTGGGCCTGCCTGCTTTTTCGCGCAGCCAACGGGACCTGCAGTATTTTTTCGTGAACGGGCGGATGGTGCGCGACAAAACACTGCTGCATGCGGTGCGTCAGGCGTATCGCGATGTGTTGTACCAGGACCGCCATCCGGCCTTTGTCCTTTATCTCGAATTCGACCCCGCGCTGGTCGATGTCAATGTCCACCCGACAAAGCACGAAGTTCGATTTCGGGACGCTCGCGCGGTGCACGATTTCGTCTATCGCGCCCTGAATCGCGTCATCGCGGGCACAAGCCCGAAAACCGTGTCGGAAACGACGCCGCAGTACCCCTTGCGCGGCGCGCGAATCGGCGGCGGAGGCAGTGCGGATCAACTTGCGATGGCAATGCGGGTCGCGGAACCGCCGCAGGACGAGCGACCGTTGTCGCCGGAGCAGGATCAAGTCGTGTCGCAATACGGCGAAGGTGGCGATTCACCGCCGCTCGGATTTGCGTTGGCACAACTGCACGGTGTGTACATACTTGCACAGAATCGGGATGGACTGGTACTGGTGGATGCCCACGCCGCGCACGAGCGGATCACCTATGAACGTCTCAAGGAGCAGTGGAACCGGAGCGGGATCCTCGGACAGTCTTTGCTCGTTCCGGTGACGATACACGCCACCTCACAAGAAATGGCGACCTGGAATCGATACGCGGGAGAATTCGATTCGCTCGGGTTTGAAATTGGACGATTGTCTCAAGACGCCCTGGTGGTAAGAAAGATCCCGCAACTACTCAGCAATATCGATGTCGCTGGACTCGTCAGGGATCTGCTGTCGGACCTGACTGAACACGGCAGCAGCAGGCGAATTACCGATCGAATCCACGACGTCTTGGCCGAAATGGCTTGCCACGGCTCGGTACGCGCGAACAGACGGCTCAATGTCGGAGAGATGAACGCGTTATTGCGCGACATGGAAGCCACGGAGAAGAGCAACCAGTGTAATCATGGCCGGCCAACCTGGGTGCAGTTGCCCATGAGCGAATTGGACAAATGGTTCCTGCGGGGTCGCTGACGCCACCGCAACAACGATGTCCCATCTGCCACCCGCTGTCTTCCTCATGGGTCCCACCGGCGCCGGAAAGACCGACCTAGCGCTCGAACTCGCCGGATCACGGGCATTCGAAATCATCAATGTGGACTCCGCACAGATATATCGACACATGGATATCGGCACCGCCAAACCGTCCCGCGAATGCCTCCGCGCAGTGCCGCATCGACTCATCGACATCCGAGAACCGCACGAAACGTATTCCGCCGCCGAATTTTGCCGGGATGCGTTGCAACAGATGGCGTCGTCCACGGCCCGCGGCAAAATACCGCTGCTGGTGGGCGGGACCATGTTTTATTTCCATGCCCTGGAACACGGCATCGATATCCTTCCGGGCGCGAATCGAGCTCTGCGGGAGCGCCTGACCCGCCGCGCCCGGCGTGCGGGCTGGCCGGCGTTGCACCGGCAACTGGCGTCGGTCGATCCGACCAGCGCGGCGCGCATAGATCCGAACGACGGCCAGCGCATACAGCGCGCCCTGGAAGTATACCTATTGGCCGGTATTCCCCTAGGGTCTGCAGGTGTTTCTGCGGGGCAGGCCCCGTACCGCATCTGCAAACTGGCCCTGAGTCCCTCGAACCGCGCCGATCTCCATCGGCGTATCGCCTCGAGATTCTCCTGTATGCTTGAACAGGGCCTGCTGGAAGAGGTCCGGGGACTGCTGCGTCGCCGTGAAATGACCGCGGATTGCGCCGCCCTGCGGATTGTGGGATATCGCCAGGCCGTCGAATATCTCCGGGGCAAAGTAGGGTATAATGAAATGATGGAAAAAGCGGTTGCCAGCACCCGGCAGCTGGCGAAGCGGCAATTGACGTGGTTACGCAACCAACGGGGGGTCGTCTGGATGGACAGCTTCCACGCAAGCCAATGCCCGGGATGCGGGAATTTAGCACTGACTTATCTTGTCGAAAAACTGGCGGATCGGAATTTTAGCTAAGTTTTTGATTGAAATCCGTCACCGTGAGCCCCATTAACAAAGCAGCGTTTTACCAAATAACAAGATCAGGAGAAAGACGATGGCTCAACAAAAAGGGGCGGCACTTCAGGACCCGTTCCTGAACGTACTGCGCAAAGAGCGGGTACCGGTCTCTATTTATCTGGTCAACGGTATTAAACTCCAGGGACAGGTAGAATCGTTCGATCAATTCGTGGTGTTGCTGAAAAACAGTGTCAGTCAAATGATTTATAAGCACGCCATATCAACAGTCGTTCCAAGCCGTGCCGTCAAAATTCCACTTGAGACTTCGGAAGAATCCCCCGACAGTTGACGTAGATGGGGAGCACGCTGCTCCCGTCGGGCGCCGGTTCGTCGCAGCGCGGGGTCAACAACGATCATACGCAGTAGCCGCGGTTCGATTGCCAAGCGGCGTAGTTGGTGGTTGATCTGAAAAAAGATCGCGCCATTCTCGTCCACCAGCGGCAGGCCCGCAGCGACGACCGAGAGCTGATCGAGGAATCGCAACTGTTAATCGATGCCGCCGGCGCCGAGGTCTGTGACGTCCTCACGGGACACCGCCGCGCCCCTGATCCGGGGACCTATCTCGGCAAGGGGAAACTGCAAGAGCTGCAGGTGTTGGTCGAGCGGCACGACGCCACGCTGATCATCGTCAATCACGACATCACACCTATCCAGGAGCGCAATCTGCAACGTGCGTTGGGCGTGCGTGTAGTCGATCGCACGGGATTGATTCTCGACATCTTCGCCCAGCGGGCCGCAAGCCATGAAGGCAAGCTCCAGGTAGAGTTGGCGCAGCTGCGGCATCTGTCGACGCGTCTGGTACGCGGCTGGACCCATCTGGAACGGCAGAAAGGCGGTATCGGGCTGCGAGGGCCTGGAGAAACGCAGCTGGAGACCGACCGCAGACTTATCGGTCAACGTATAAAGTATCTCAAACGGAGGCTGGAACGGGTCTCGTCTCAGCGAGGCCTGCGCCGCAGATCGCGGCATAAGGTACCGATACCCACGGTTTCGCTCGTTGGATACACGAATGCCGGCAAGTCCTCTCTGTTCAACCGGTTGACGGGTTCCAGCGTGTACGCCGCGGACCAACTGTTCGCCACCCTGGATCCCACGATGCGTCGCCTGGACGTGCCCGAGTTCGGACCGGTGGTGCTGTCCGACACGGTGGGATTCATCAGGGAACTGCCCCACAGTCTGATTAAAGCCTTTCACTCGACGCTGGAAGAAGTGGCAAATGCCGACCTGCTCATTCACCTAGTGGATGTAGGCAACCCGGATCGACACGAATCTGCCGTCCATGTGGATCGCGTATTGGAAGAGATCGGTGCGCAAGAGGTCCCGATGATCACGGTCTACAATAAAATCGATGCGCTTGACGCTGAGCCCCAATACGAATGTAATGCACAAGGTATACCTGACAGAGTTTGGCTGTCCGCGAAGACCGGCGCCGGCGTGGAGCTGCTCAACCACGCGATCAGTGTTCAGCTGCGGCGCAATCGTCGGGTCTATCGGATCAGGGTGCCTGCAGAACAGGGCCGCGTCCGCGCGCAGTTGTTCGAGCGCGCGAACATATTGGGTGAGGAGACGGACTCGGCCGGGGGCAGCATCCTGGACATCGAAATGTCGGACGCAACCTTGAACTGGGTATATGCCCAGGACGGATTCAATCAGGACTGGATTCTCGATGCGCAGTCCGACCGGCGAGAGGCCGCGGGCGCTTGAGGTTCAACCCCCCCTTGTGGATCGTTTGGATGCTAAACGTCCGTGGTAAACTCCCGTTTGACGCGGGTTGGAATGGCCGGCAAGAAGCATCGTTTACATTGAATGAGGAGTAACTGAATACATGCCTTGGAATCAACCAGGTTCGGACAACAAAGACCCCTGGGGCAGGAAAGGAGGACGCTCGTCGCCGCCGGATCTGGACGAGATCGTGAAGAACGTTCAGAACCGCATCGGCGGCATATTCGGCGGCCGCGGCGGTGGCGGCGCCCGAGGGAGCGGAAGCCCGCTGCCGGGGAGGGCGCTTTTGCCACTGGTGTTGGTGGTTGTTCTCGCACTGTGGGCCTACCAATCCGCCTACAAGGTCGATCAGGGTTATTCGGGCATTGAGCTTCGTTTCGGCGAGTATTCCGAAACCACTACGGCGGGCTTGAACTGGCATTGGTGGCCCATCGAACAAGTTATTCAAGTCCATGTGCAGAAGGTCAACACCGTCGAAGTCGGCTATCGCACCACCGGACGCAACCGCCAGAGCTCGACCGTGCCTCGCGAGGCGCTGATGTTGACCACCGACGAGAACATCGTGGATCTGCAACTGGCAGTGCAATACGACATTAAAGAACCCAGGGACCTGGTGTTTCAGGTCGCCGATGACCCCGAAATCGTGGTCCGGGGCGCCACCGAGAGTGCCGTGCGTGAAATTGTCGGAGACAATCCCCTGGATTTTGTCTTAACCGAAGGCCGTCCCGAGGTAGTACAAAAAACCCGTGCGCTGCTGCAAACCATCCTAGATCGCTATAAGACAGGCATCAACGTCATCGCGGTGGAAATGCAGGACGCGCAGCCGCCGAAGGAAGTCAAACCGGCTTTCGACGACGCGGTGAAGGCGCGTGAGGACCAGGTTCGGCTCACTAATGAAGCCGAGGCCTACGCCAACGACATCATCCCTCGGGCACGCGGCCGCGCGGCGCGGGCGATACAGGAAGCCGAGGCGTACAAGGCGAGCGTGATCGCGCGAGCCGAAGGTGAGGCGTCGCGGTTTAGCCAGATCCTTGCGGAGTATCAAAAGGCCCCGGAGATCACGCGCGATCGGTTGTATTTAGAGACGATGGAAGAGGTACTGAGCAATTCCAGTAAATTAATGATCGATCAGTCGGGCGGAAACAACGTGATTTATCTGCCTCTGGATCAGTTAATTCGTCAACGCCGCGCCGAAATGTCCACGCCGTTGACCTCGGATAGTGGGACACTAGGCGGCGACGAGGAGGGCGGAGCGCTGCTGAACCGAAGTCGTGAATCGCGAAGCCGTATTGGAATAAGGGAAAGGAGGTCGCAATGAACACGAAGCTGCTAGCTGGACTGATATTTCTGTTTCTCATCGCTGCCGGTGCGGCTTCGGCGTTATATACCGTAGACGAACGCGAAAAAGCGATCGTATTCCGTTTTGGAAAAATTATACGCTCAGACGACATTCCCGGAATACATTTTAAGGTACCCTTCATAGAAAATGTCAGGAAATTCGACGGGCGCATTCAAACTATGGACGCTGCGGCTGAGCGCTATTTGACCGTGGAGAAGAAAAATCTTGTGGTCGATTCGTTCGTGAAATGGCGTATTCGCGACGTAGCCAAATACTACGTTACCGTGAGCGGCCTGATTTCCAGTGCTCGTGCGCGATTGGCGCAACGCGTAAACGACAGCCTTCGTGAGGAGTTTGGTAAGCGCAGTGTACAAGAGGTCATCTCCGGCGATCGGGCTAAGATCATGGCGGTGGTGCAGAGGGCGACGGACGAGCAGGCGCGCGAGATCGGCGTGGAGGTGGTCGACGTCCGGTTGAAGCGCGTGGACTGGGACCCTGAAATCAGTGAACGGGTGTACAAACGAATGGATGCGGAACGCTCGCGGGTCGCCAAGGAGCTGCGCGCTCAAGGCGCCGAGGAAGCAGAGAAGATACGCGCAGAAGCCGAGCGGAAACGGGAAATTACCTTGGCGAACGCGTTCCGCGATGCGGAAAGGATACGCGGTGAAGGCGACGCGACCGCGACCGCGGTTTACGCCGACTCTTTCGGCCGCGATCGGGAGTTCTACGGTTTGTATCGCAGTCTCAATGCTTACAAAGAGACATTCCAAAGCGAAAGCGATCTGCTTGTGATCGAGCCCGATTCTGAATTTTTCCGGTATTTCAAGAAGACGACTCCGTAATCGGTAATAATAACTCCGGTGCCGGATCGCGTTTCGCTGATCAATGATTGCGTGGCAGGATCTTTGGGCGGCGCTCGCGCTGGTATTGGTGTTCGAAGGAATTTTCCCATTTCTTAATCCCGGAGGTCTGAGGCGGATACTCACCGTTATCGATGGCTTGAGTGACCGGCAATTACGCATTATGGGTTTTGCCAGCATGTCCGCAGGCCTCGCCGTCTTGTACTTCGTCAAACACTGACGCTTCATGATCGTTGCGCTGCGGGGGTGAATGGAACTCGGTGAACGTTGCTTGCTGCCCGATGGCGTGGATGAACTCATGCCTGAACGCGCGTGGCAAGTCGAGGACCTCCGCAGGCGGTTGATTGATCTATTGCGGCGTCGAGGGTACGAGTTGGTAACGCCCCCTCTGATGGAATACCTTCAGGCTTTGCTCACAGGCGTCGGAGAGGACCTTGATCTGCAGACGTTTAAGCTCATCGACCAGTTGAGCGGCCGCCTGCTGGGCGTGCGCGCCGACCACACCCCGCAAGTGGCGCGACTGGATACCCATTACCTGAAGACCGCCGGACCGACGCGTCTGTGTTACGTGGGACCTGCCCTGCGCACGCGGCCGCACCAATTCGGCGGCCCGCGGGAATTACTGCAGATCGGGGCTGAATTGTTCGGTTTTCCCGGTCTCGCGGCAGACTGCGAGGTTCTGGAAACCATGGTGGCACTGCTGGACAGCGGCGGCGCCAGCGAAATCCATCTCGACCTGGGCCACGTCGGCTTGTTTCGCGCTCTGGCCCGGGACGCGAATTTGACGGACGGTGAGCAGGCTTCCCTGTTCGACGCCGTGCGGCGTAAGTCCCGACCGGACGTGGCAGACGCGTGCGCAGGCCTCAGCTCCCGCGATACGCGGTGTTTCCAGGAACTCCTGGCCCTGAACGGCGACATGTCCGTATTGACAAAGGCGCGGCGCGTTCTGGGCGACCAAACCGACACCGTGGCGGATGCGTTGGACGATGTTGCCGAGGTCGCGCATTTCGTGCGCGAGTCGCTTCCGGACATCCCCCTGTATATCGATCTTGCCGAGCTTCGAGGCTACCGCTATCACACCGGAGTGGTATTCTCTGCGTTCGTGCCGAACCAGGGCCAGGCGGTGGCGCAGGGCGGTCGCTATGACGATATTGGCGGGTCGTTCGGCTGCGGGAGGGCGGCTACCGGTTTCAGCGCGGACGTACGACAGCTGACGCAGTTAGATACGCAGTGCCAGCAGTTGCGGGCGTCCGCCATCGCCGCACCGCGGCTGGACGACGCCGCCTTGAAGCAAGAGATCGAACGTCTCAGGTCCGCCGGTGAGCGTGTGGTTCATCTATTGCCGGGGCAGGTCATGACCGACCTTTCCGGCATTTGCGATCGGCAATTGACCAAGCAGTCGGGGCATTGGGTAACGAATAACTTGGAAGACGAGTGATGGCGAAGCGAGTCGTGCTGATTGGCACCCAGTGGGGGGACGAGGGGAAAGGAAAGGTGGTGGATCTATTGACCGATCGCGCCGACGTCGTGGTGCGATTCCAGGGTGGGCACAACGCCGGACATACCCTCGTGATCGACGGAAAGAAGACGGTGCTGCATCTCATTCCCTCGGGAATATTGCGCGACCAGGTCATGTGTTTCATTGCAAACGGGGTCGTTCTGTCGCCATCCGCCTTGTGGGCGGAGATCAAGGAAGTCGAGCAGGGCGGCGTGGACGTTGTGCCGCGCTTGCGCGTCAGCGAGGCGTGCCCGCTGATCCTCCCCTACCACATCGCCTTGGACGAAGCGCGCGAAAAGAAGCGTGGCAAGGACGCCATCGGTACGACCGGACGCGGAATTGGCCCGGCGTACGAGGACAAGGCGGCGCGTCGTGGACTGCGTTTCGGAGATCTCATCGAGTCCCGGGACCTCGAGGCCCGTTTGCGGCAACTCGTCGAGTATCACAATTTCGCGCTGGAACACTACTATCAGGCCGAATCCGTTTCTTACGACGCGGTACTCGATGAGTGCCTGCGTATGCGCGATCTGCTCGCGCCGCTGCTCGCCGACGTTGGTGGGTTGCTCGATCAATACATGCAAAACGGCGCGTCGATCATGTTCGAAGGCGCGCAGGGAATGCTGCTCGACATCGACCACGGCACGTATCCCTTTGTGACGTCGTCCAATACTACGGCAGCCGCCGCCGCCTGCGGCAGCGGCGTCGGTCCGCTGGCCATTGATTACGTGCTGGGCGTGACCAAGGCCTATACCACGCGGGTCGGGGCCGGGCCGTTTCCTACGGAGTTGAGCGACGATATCGGCAGCCACCTGGGTGAGCGGGGGAAGGAATTCGGGGCCACCACCGGACGCCCCCGTCGCTGCGGTTGGTTCGACGCGGTCGCGCTGCGGCGCGCGCGCCAGGTCAATGGATTGTCCGCCCTGTGTCTGACCAAGTTGGACGTCCTCGACGGCCTGAAACGCGTAAAGATATGTACCGCGTATAAACGCGGCGGCCGCCGCTTGACGCTGTCACCGAGCGGGGCTGCGGCGATGTCAGAATGCGAACCGGTGTACGAGGAGATGCCGGGTTGGCAGGGCTCCACATCGGGATTGAGGCGGTTGGAGGAGCTACCGCCTGCGGCTCGAGAATACGTCCAAAGGATCGAAGCGCTGATCGGGGTGCGCGTAGACCTCATTTCCACCGGCGCCGACCGGGACGAAACCATATGCCTTCGCCATCCGTTCGACGAGGACTAGCGGCGGAGCCGTGCGGGATCGGGGCTACGTGAAGTATTGACTATCCCCGCGCCCATGCGCGGGAATCATCCCGGCTGCGCCGCGATACACGGGGCTCGGGCGTTTGCCGCAATCGGCCTCGTCCGTGGCCCGCACGATAGCGTGCGGGCTTCGCGTCCGTCCCCGTGCTCACGTACGGGATGCAGGCGATAAGTAAAGGGGATACCTGAAATGCATACGCCGTTTCAGATATCCCCTAGGGATCCCCGCTAAACGCTTTGGGACACCTTCCTCAGACACCCCGGGACACCACCCCATTCGCCCCCCGGGAAACCTTCCTCAGACACCCCATCTGGAAAGATTCGTGGTTGCTGTTAGGTAAAAGCATGAACCGTGCCAAATAGTGAGAACGCACGGTAAAATCCTATAAACGCGCACACTAACAGCGGCTTAGAAGGCATTGTGATATTCATTTTGAGGTCCTACAGGGTGCGTCCGCTGGTACCGCGGTGACCATTTCCGACACCTGGGTGACGCGGACGGGATCACGGGTCCTTGAGACTCCCCGCGTTCATAAGCGGGCGATCATCCCGGCTACGCCGGGACACACGGTTATCGGCCGTCTGTCGGCGGAGACGCAACCGACCTCGTCCGTGGCCCGCACGATAGCGTGCCGGCATCGCGTTCCACCCCGTGCCCACGCAGGGGGTCTGGTTCCGCGATAAAAAAACCCCCGAACGAAATCGGGGGTCCCAATAGCCTGATTCAGATACAAGGGTGGGGGTGTCTGAGGAAGGTGTCCTGAACCAAGTCTATTATCTAATTTAGCGCGATCGGGAGACGGAGCAACTGTTGGATGATGGGCGGCCACTTCCGGCAGACAGGGGCCCTCCGGCCGATGCTCGCGCCACGGCGCGCGCCAATCGCGGGGCGGAAACGGCAGTTATTGTGTGTGCACTTACCCATTTCCGCGGTGACCCGCACGGCGCCCCGCCGCCCGATACCTGGACCCGCAGTTGTAACAACGGGATTTCTGCCTGGGTCCTGCTTTGGCGTCAGCAACTAGAAGCGAAGTTTCGGCATCGCCGGCTTGTCGCCAACGCAAGCACGGTGTTTTTCGTCGGGATCCGAGAGGAAGATGCGTGCGGCGGCGCAGAACACATACACCATGAGCACGACCGCGATCCCAATTACGCTCAGCAAAATTCCCACAAGACACCCCCGATTGTGCGTCGTACCGATTTTGGAATTATTTTGCTTATACAATCAGCTTAGACCAGATCGACCGCCGGGCAACGGCATTTGTGGCCAAGCTGCGCGTGTGTAGACGCGGTGGAGGATGGCATAAGACAAAGCCCCACTCTAGAGCGGGGCTTTGCTGCTGGTGTCTTTTCCATTTGCCATGTTTCTGCGCTTCGGGCCTTATCGCCCGGGGGGTTTACATGGCGACGGGGACTGTCAACCCATCGTGGCGCCAGCAGCGCGGTGAGCTATCGTCCCGTGTAAAATGTTAAGCCCGGTGCCGCCTTCATGACTTGATTCAGATCAATAGAATTCGTCATTTGGAGAAACTGCACGCCAACGCATCTACACGGTACGCATGTGCTACCGCAGCGGCGGCCGGGGGCCTATGTTTACAACGTACTCGAAGTGGGCGGCTTCGGATTCCTATACAATGGGGCGATGGACAACGCGTTGGTCTTGACAAATTCTCAAAACAATTATTTCCGCGGCGGGAACCGCGAGAGAACATCGTGCAATTGGTACCGAGGAGAGGACTTGAACCTCCACGGGGTTGCCCCCACTAGCACCTGAAGCTAGCGCGTCTACCAGTTCCGCCACCTCGGCACGGCCATCGCCAAAAAAACGGGCGAAGAACTCTAACCAGCGACGCGTGTGATGTCAACGAAGAGAAAAACGGTAAAGCGAATTCCCACGCAAGCGCAAGTGCTTCAGTACCTCGGCCACAGGCGTCAACCGATGACGGAAACGGCGTTGTACCGCGCCTTCGCCGTCAGGAACACCGACGACAAGAAAAAAGTCCGTGCCTTACTCGACCGCATGGAGGCCGACGGGCTGGTGCTCAAGAACCGGAAAGGACGCTATGCGCTGCCGTCGCACATGGACATGATTCCGGGCCGCGTGAGCGGACACCCCGATGGCTACGGGTTCTTGATTCCGGATAAAGGCGGACCCGATCTTTATCTCTCCCCGAGGGAGATGCGCACCGTCCTGCACAGCGATCGGATCGTGGCCCGCGTCTCCCGCATCGACGGCCGCGGGCGCCTGGAAGGAAAGGTGGTGGCGATCACGGAACGCGGCATCAAGCAGGTGGTCGGGCGCTACGTACTGGAAAAAGGCATCGGCGTTGTGATCCCTGACGACCAACGCATCAGTCAAGACATCCTCATTCCAACCGACCAGTCGTCGGGCGCACGCAACCATCAGATCGTGGTGGCCGAGATCACCCGACCGCCCGACAAGCAGGTACAACCCGTGGGACGGATTTCGGAGGTTTTGGGCGAACACTTGGCGCCCGGCATGGAAATCGAAATCGCGATACGGAAATACGACCTTCCGCACGCGTGGTCCGATGAAGCGACCGAGCAAGTGCGTGGACTGGATGAAGACCTTAACGCCCATCTCGAAGCACGAACCGACCTCCGTGATCTCGCACTGGTCACCATCGACGGCGAGGACGCACGGGATTTCGACGACGCGGTGTATTGCGAGCGGCAGCAGCAAGGTTGGCGTCTCATTGTCGCCATCGCCGACGCGTCGCACTACGTGGCTCCCGCTTCGGCGTTGGACCGGGCCGCCCGAGAGCGGGGGAATTCCGTGTACTTTCCCGGGCGGGTGATCCCGATGCTGCCGGAAAAGCTGTCCAACGAGCTGTGCTCGTTGAACCCCCATGTCGATCGCCTGTGTTTCGTTTGTGAGGTCAACGTCGATGCGGAAGGCAATCTGGGCAAATATCGGTTTTACGAAGCGGTAATGCAGTCGAAGGCGCGCCTCACCTATACGGAAGTTGCGGCGATCCTGGTGGATCGGCAACAAGACATCATCGGTCGCTATCGCAATCTGGCCGCGAACCTGGAGGAGCTATACGATTTGGCCAAGGCGCTGCGCGCGCGCCGCATTCGCGACGGCACCATCGATTTCGAACTTCCGGAAACCCAGATCGAATTCAACGAGGAGCGTAAGATCGAACGTATCGTTCCCCTGGAACGCAACGACGCGCATAAACTAATCGAAGATTGCATGTTGGCGGCCAACGTCTGCGCCGCGGATGTTCTTCTTACACGTGGTTCGCCCGGTTTGTTTCGGGTTCACGAAAGCCCCGACCCGCTGAAGATCGAAGACGTCAATAAGTATCTCATCGAATTTGGGTTATCGCTGGCGGGGGGTCGGGAGCCTGGACCCGGTGATTTTGCTCAGGTCGTCGCCCAATGCGCGGACAAGCCCTACGATCGTATCGTACAGACCGCGCTGTTACGCAGTATGAAACAGGCCGTCTATTCGACACGCAGCATCGGACACTTCGCGCTGGGCTTCGATCGATACACCCACTTCACTTCCCCTATCCGGCGTTATCCCGACCTGTTGGTGCACCGCGCCCTCAAGCGCTCCGCCGCCGGCAAACTGCGCGATGCCTCGGAATCGGAACCGGACTTGGAATTGGAACGCGTCGCTGATCACTGCTCAATGACCGAGCGGCGTGCCGATGAAGCCACGCGCGATGTCGTGCAATGGTTGAAGGCCGAGTTCATGCAGGAGCACATCGGCGAGCAATATAGAGGCATTATCTCCGGGGTGACGGATTTCGGAATCTTCGTCGAGTTGCTGGAGGTGTATGTGGAGGGGCTGGTGCACATTACCGGACTCGGCAACGACTATTTTCATTTCGATCCCGCAAGGCATCGGCTGACGGGCGAGCGCAGCGGGGTGACTTACAGCCTGGGCGATGAACTGGCAGTCAAGGTCGTGCGCGTCGATCTCGACGCCGCCAAGATCGATTTCGAACTGATCGATCACACCGCGGGCCGAAGAAGGCGAAGGCGAAAGCGGCGGTAAATGCCATGACGCGGTTGATCGTTCACGGCATCCACACGGTGGAGGCTGCGATCCGCAGATTTCCGGATCGTGTAATTCGCATCTGGTTTGACCGAAATCGTAAAGGCGATCGACTGACGAAGCTGGAAACACAGGCGCGTCGCATGCGTATTGCGGTGGAACCGATCGATGCCGACGGACTGGAAAAGCTGGGGGCCGCCGCGCACCATCAGGGGATTGCCGCGGAAATTCGCGCCCGGGCGATCGGCGACGAGTCCGATCTCGGCGCGCATCTGGAACAACTCGACGAGACGCCGCTGTTCCTCGTTCTGGACGGCGTGCAAGACCCCCACAATCTCGGTGCCTGTCTGCGCTGTGCCGAGGCCACAGGAGCGCATGGTGTAATCGTTCCGAAGGACCGGTCCTGTCCGCTCAATGCCACGGTGTACAAGGTCGCTTCCGGGGCCGGCGGACTGGTGCCCGTGTTTCGAGTCACCAATCTCGTCCGCGCATTGCGACGTATTCGGGACCACGGTATCTGGATCTTCGGTGCCTCCGACGACGCCGGCGCCCTGTTGTATTCCGCCCGGTTTACGGTTCCACTGGCCCTGGTGCTCGGCGGCGAGGGCCGCGGTCTCCGGAGGCTCACACGGCAGCATTGCGACGAACTGGTGCGCATTCCCATGCACGGCCTGGTTTCGAGTCTGAACGTCTCCGTGGCTGCGGGCGTATGTCTGTTCGAAGCGCGCCGTCAACGCGCACAGGACGCCGGCTAGACTGCTACTTGGATGCGGCGGACTGTCGTTCCACGCGGCGGCGTCCGTGCCATTGCTGATAGTTGAGGTCCGACTCGTAGCCGCGATGCAGGACGTACTCCAACACTTTGGCCAAGCGGTAGACGTGCACCACCGATGCGATGCGGAACACCTCTTTACCGGCTTCGTCGAAAAACACCAGCGTGGGAGCGAAGAACAATCCCAGTTCGTCGCTCCACACGGACGCGGTGGTCTTTTTTCCCGCGGGGGTGATGATGGGACCTTCGGACCGCATGTTCACCTGCACCACGTCGAACCGATGCAGTTGCACGATCACGTCCGGATCGGACAACGGTTCACTATGTAGAATATCGCAGGCGTGGCAGTCCGTTTGCTCGAAGAATACCAATAACGGGCGCTGGGCACGGATCCGGGACCGGTCCAGCATGTGCGGCGGCGGCAGAAAGAAATCGCGCTCGTTCAGGTCCCCCAGCTCGAACTTGGGGGGCGGGTCGGCCCGCGCCAGATAATCGCGGAAGCTTTCCTTTTTGTAGTGGCCGTCCGCCACGTATTCGAGCGCCGCGCGGAAGCGGTACGGCGGGTAGTAGCCCACCAGGCGCATCGTCAGGGTCTTGTCCGAGTCGTAAAACAGGATCGACGGCGTGAAGTTGGTGCGTTGCAGGACGGAGAATTCCTGTTCGGTATAGCGGTCGCCGTCGAAGTCGGTGATCTCGCGACTGCCCCAGATATCCAGATCAATGACATCGAAGTGGCGCTGGGTGTATTCGGCGATGTCCCTGGCGCCGAAATTCACTTCCATGAGTGCCTCGCAGTAGGCGCAGTTCTCCTGCCCGAAGTAGATCATGATGCCGCG
>CAMYIN010000082.1 GCA_947258495.1 uncultured Gammaproteobacteria bacterium | reverse complement strand
TTCAATCGTTTCCCCCGATTCGCCGGCGGCCGTGCTTGGGATCTCCACCGCTTGTGTTTCGCCGGCGGCCGTGCTTGGGGTCTCCACCGCTTGTGTTTCGGCTGCGCCGGCGCCGGGCTGCGCCGCGGCGACGTTGCCTGCGGCATTGGTATGGGAAAGATCCAGTTGCTGTTGCTGGGTCTCTTGATCCGCGGTCTTCGCCGTCGCCGCGGTGGCGGCCTCCACTTCGAGGACCAGAATCAAATCACCCTGCGAGACCTTGTCTCCAACCGCCACCGTCAAATCGTTGACTTTGCCGGCGGCGGGAGACGGCACGTCCATGGTGGCTTTGTCGCTTTCCAAAGTAATCAGAGGGTCCTCGGGCTGCACCTCCTGACCCTCGCTCACCAGGATCTCGATGATCGGGACTTCTTTAAAGTCACCGATATCGGGCACATATACTTCTTCGAGCCTGACCACGGGCGGAGTCTCCTGTGCCTATGCGGTGGGTGGGTACGCTTTTTCCGGGTCGATGTCCAGACGCCGGATCACCTCTGAGACCTGCTTGGGATTGATGTCGCCCTGATCACACAGGGCCTTCAAGGCCGCGACAACGACGAAGTTTCGATCGACCTCGAAGTGCTGGCGCAGGTTCTTGCGCATATCGCTGCGCCCGTAACCGTCCGTACCCAACACTACGTAGTGCTTATGAATGAAAGGTCGGATCTGATCGGCAAACATCTTGATGTAATCGGTTGCGGCCACCACCGGTCCCGGAAATCCGTTCAGGCATTTTTCCACAAAACTCGCCCTGCGGGGTTGATCCGGGTGCAATGTATTCCAGCGTTGCGTTTCCAATCCGTTACGCCGAAGTTCGTTGAAGCTGGTCACGCTCCATACCTCGGCGGCCACATTGAAATCGTTCTCGAGCATGTCGGCGGCGGCTTCGACTTCGCGTAATATGGTGCCGCTGCCCAGCAATTGTACTGCCGGAACATTGCGTTTTCGCTGTAACCCGGTCTGCCGAAGTCGATACATGCCCCGAATGATGCCTTCTTCCGCGCCGTCGGGCAGAGCAGGGTGGGCGTAGTTTTCGTTCATCACCGTGATGTAGTAGTACACGTTTTCCTGTTCCTGGAACATGCGGCGGAGCCCGTCGCGGATGATTACCGCCAGTTCGTAGGCGTATGTCGGGTCGTAGGCGATGCAATTGGGAATGAGTGCAGCCTGTATCTGACTGTGGCCATCCTGATGCTGCAGACCCTCGCCGGCCAGGGTCGTTCGACCGGCGGTACCGCCGATCAGAAAGCCCTTCGTGCGCGAATCACCGGCCGCCCAGGCGAGGTCACCGACACGCTGAAACCCGAACATGGAGTAGAAGATGTAGAACGGAATCATATTGATGCCGTGGTTGGCGTACGCCGTGCCCGCCGCCAGCCACGACGACATCGCCCCGGCCTCGCAGATGCCCTCCTGCAGAACCTGACCCTTCTTGTCCTCACGGTAGTACAGCAACTGATCGGCATCCTCCGGTTTGTAAAGCTGACCGACGGACGAATAAATGCCCAGCTGGCGAAACAATCCTTCCATGCCGAACGTGCGCGATTCATCCGGCACAATGGGGACCACGTACTGTCCGATCTGCTTGTCGCGGGTAAGTGTGGTCAAGATCCGCACGAACGCCATGGTCGTGGAGATTTCACGATCCCCGGTGCTTTCGAGTTGTGTCTTGAAAGTCTCGAGGGGCGGGATCGTCAGCGGTTCGGCTTGCGCCCGCCTGCTCGGGAGGTAGCCGCCCAGCGCCTCACGCCGCTCGCGCAGATACCGAGCTTCGGGGCTGTCTTCCGGCGGCCGATAGAAGGGTACTTCGCCTAGTTGTTCGTCCGCGATCGGGACCTTGAAGCGATCGCGGAATTGACGGATCGAGTCCTCGTCCATCTTCTTCTGTTGGTGGGTGATGTTCTGGCCTTCGCCCGACTCCCCCATACCGTATCCTTTGACCGTTTTCGCGAGTATCACCGTGGGTTGGCCGCTGTGTTGCACCGCCGCCGCATAGGCGGCGTAGATCTTATGTGGATCGTGGCCGCCTCGATTGAGCCGCCAGATGTCCTCGTCGGTCATGTTCGCGACCATCGCCTCGAGCTCCGGATATCTGCCGAAGAAATGCTCCCTGGTGTACGCCCCGCCTTTGGCCTTGAACGCCTGATATTCGCCGTCTACGGCCTCCTCCATGCGTTTTCTCAGCAGTCCCTTGGTGTCGCGCATCAGCAAGGGATCCCAGTACGAACCCCAGATGACCTTGATGACGTTCCAGCCGGCGCCCCGAAACGCCGCCTCGAGTTCCTGGATGATCTTGCCGTTGCCCCGCACCGGTCCGTCCAGTCTCTGCAGGTTGCAGTTGACGACGAAGACCAGGTTATCCAGCTTTTCCCGCCCCGCGAGCGAAATGGCGCCGAGGGATTCCGGTTCGTCCATTTCGCCGTCGCCGCAGAAACACCAGACCTTGCGCGATTCCGTATCTACCAGGCCGCGGTCGTGCAGATAGCGCATGAAACGCGCCTGGTAGATCGCCATGATCGGACCGAGCCCCATGGATACGGTCGGGAACTGCCAGAAATTCGGCATCAGCCAGGGGTGAGGGTAGGACGAGATGCCGTGTTCCCGGGTTTCCTGTCTAAAGCCGTCCAGCTCCGCTTCGGTGAGGCGGCCTTCCAGATAAGCGCGTGCGTAGATGCCGGGCGCGGAGTGCCCCTGTATGTAGATAAGATCGCCGTGTCCGTTGCTTGGCGCGTGCCAGAAATGATTGAAGCCGACGTCGTACAAGGTCGCGGAAGACGCGAAACTGGCGATATGGCCCCCGAGTTCCGGACTTTTTCGGTTCGCGCGCAACACCATGGCCATGGCGTTCCAGCGAATCAGGGACCGAATGCGCCATTCGATGGCGGCGTCGCCGGGGCTGCGCTGCTCCTGCGCCGCGGGTATCGTGTTGATATAGGCCGTGGTGAGACTGTAAGGCAGATACGCGCCGGAACGGCGCGCCTTGTCGATGAGTCTGTTCAGCAGATAGTGGGCACGCTCCGTTCCCTCGCGTTCGATGACCACCTCCAGCGCGTCGAGCCACTCCCTCGTTTCTAGTTCGTCGACATCTTGGAACTGTTCGGCAGCTTGCATGGTTCTCCTCCTCTGCTGGCCCCCACCCGGTTGACGAGCCGGCACGCGGCCGCGCGGGACTCAGTCCGGGATCCGAAGGCCGTATTCTACGGTATACGCAATTAGTTGACCAAATCGCTCAAGTATAAGACGGCATTTCCACCGACGCCCGCAGTTCCGAACCCGGCACCACCGGGGCCGGCGAATGCGCGGCGCGGGGCTACCCCGGATACTCGCGGACCTTCTTTTCCGCTAACTGTCCCAGGGCTTGCTGATCGGCGTGGTAAGAGGATCTGACCATGGGTGCGGACGCGACGTGGGCGAAGCCCAGCTCGTAGCCGAAGTCGCGCAAGGCGTCGAACTCGGCCGGCGCCACGAAACGCGCCACCGGGAGATGGTGCACACTCGGTTGCAGGTACTGGCCGAGAGTAAGCATGTCGCAGTCGTGGCGGCGCAAGTCGCGAAGCACGCTCTTGATCTCCTCGATCTCCTCGCCGAGGCCGAGCATGAGGCCGGACTTCGTCGGCACGTCTGTATGCTGCGCTTTGAAGGTCTTGATGACATTCAGAGACCACTGGTAGTCGGAGCCCGGCCGGGCCATCTTGTACAGCCGGGGGACGGTTTCCAGGTTATGATTGAACACATCCGGTGGGTTCTTGGACAGGATTTTCATGGCGACATCCAGGCGACCGCGAAAGTCCGGCACCAGAATTTCAATGCGTATATCCGGACTGCACCGCCTTGTCTCCCGGATACACTTCACGAAATGGGCGGCGCCGCCGTCGCGCAGGTCGTCCCGGTCCACCGAGGTGATAACGACGTAACGCAGGCCCATACCCCGGATGGTGCGAGCGAGATTCTGCGGCTCGTTTGCGTCCAGGGGCAATGGGCGGCCGTGCGCCACGTCGCAAAACGGGCAGCGGCGGGTGCATAGGTCGCCCATGATCATGAACGTGGCGGTACCGTGTCCGAAACACTCCGGCAGGTTCGGACAGGAAGCCTCCTCGCAAACGGTGTGCAGCCGGTTATCGCGCAGCACGCGTTTGAGTCTGGTGACCGCATGGCCGGTCGGCAGGCGGACCCGTATCCAGTCGGGTTTTCTTAACGGCCGTTCGGTCCGTTCCACCTTGACGGGAATTCGCGCCATTTTCGCCGCGCCGCGCAATTTCTCTCCGGCGACGATCGGGCGGGGGGGTCGGGTATGTGGTTTCGTGGTCATACTTGGTCTCATCAGCCCCCGACGCCGACGGCGGGTTTGCCGGCGAACACGGGATACGCATGCTCTGCAGTTATCATAAGGCAGCGGATTACGGCACGTCCAATGGAAGTTCCAGGTATACGGCTCCGGAGATGGGGTTTGCATAATACGGTTCGATGGCACGGAAGCCCAGGCGTTCGTACAAACGTCGTGCGCCGTGCATATTCGGCAAGGTGTCCAAACGCAGTGCGGAAAAGCCGGCCGATCGGGCGGCGCCGACGGCGGATACCATGAGCGCTCTGCCGATTCCGATTCCACGATAGCGCGGAACCGTGTACAGCCGTTTGATCTCGCCAAAGTGGGGCGCAAGCGGTCGCAGGCCGACGCATCCGGCCGCTTCTCCCGCCACCGTGGCCAGCCACAGACAACCCGTCGGCGGGGCGTAGGCGCCCGGCAATGTACGCAATTCGTTGTCGAAGTCCTGGAAACAAAGATCCACGTGCAGCCATTGCGCGTACTCGCGGAACAATCGCCCAACCTCTGCGAGGTCGTTCTCGCACCTGGCTGTCCGTATGCAGAAGCCCGTGTGCCGCGCGCTTGATGGCACGGAAGGCCGTAGCGCCCGGGGTCGTGTGACGGTCCCGTGTTGTTCCTTTCTCGCCACGCGCACGCTACACCGGTCTACGGATACAGATAGGAGACGGTCCAGCCGTCGTCCGCACGCTCAAAGCATAATCGGTCGTGCAGGCGGTCGGCGCGGCCCTGCCAGAACTCGATGCGCCGCGGCGTGATTCGGTATCCGCCCCAGAACTCGGGCAGAGGGACTTTTTCGCGCCGGAATCTGGTTGAAAAGTCCCGGTAGCGATCGCGCAGGCGCTTCCCGTCCGAAAGCTTCGCACTCTGTTTCGACGCCCACGCACCGATCTGGCTGCCGCGTGGGCGTGAGTGAAAATACGCCTCCGACTCCGGCCTGGACACGCGGGAAACGCCGCCTTCGATGCGCACCTGGCGCTCCAGGACAGCCCAATAGAACACCAGTCCGGCCCGCGGATTTTCCTCGAGTTCCCGCGCCTTGCGGCTTTCGTAGTTGGTGTAAAACACGAATCCGCGATCGCTGTAATCCTTGAGCAGGATCATCCGGCCCGACGGCACCGCATCTTTGGAGCAGGTCACCAGCGTGGCCGCCTCCGGCAACAGAATGCCGGAATCTTTCGCACCGCGGAACCATTCGCCGAACAGTTCTATAGGATCGCGATCGGCGGTCGCTCTCGGCAATCCCTGTAGAACACCTCTGCCCAGGGTGAAAACCGCTCGTATCGATGACATCAGCGACATTGCTTATTGCCGCCTTGTGTACCCAGGTAATGTCTGCGCGTCGCCCATCCCGCTAGCAACATTCTGCAATCAGGAGGCGGGAACGGCCTGATAATAACCGTTCCGGTAGAGCAAGTGGATCGGAGTGGCAAAAAGCCCACTCAATCTCTGGTCGGTCAGAATCTCGGACTTGTCTCCGTCGGCAATCACTCTCCCGTGGTTGAGCAACACCACGCGCGCGATCTCCGGAGGGATTTCGTGTATATGGTGTGTGACCAGGACCACGGTTTTTCCTGCATCCATGAGTCTGCGGATGGTATCCAGGTATTGGAAACACGCCTTCAGGTCGAGTCCGCTGGTCGGCTCGTCCATCACCAGGGTGTCGGGATCGTTGACCAGTGCCCGCCCCAGCAGGAAACGCCGTTGTTCTCCGGTCGACATCGACGCGTAGTGCCGGTCTTTCAGGTGGGCGAGCTCCAGGTCGAGAACGACTTCCTCCGCCCGCTCACGCTGTGCGGCGGAAAAACGCTGATGCTTCCATTTGCCGATGCTCGAATAGTATCCCGACAGAATGACGTCGATTCCCATTGCGTGGGCGGCGTAAGTCTGCTGCAGGTCATTGGAGACGATCCCGAGGTGGGACCGAAGTTGCCACACGTCCCAGCGTTCGCGTCCGTAGAGCCGGACGAAGCTGCCGTCACGCGGTACCGGATAGAGTTCTCTGGAGAGCAGTTTCAGCAGCGTCGATTTGCCGGCCCCGTTGGGACCGAGTATAGCCGTATTGCAGGCCTTCGGGATCGTCAGTGTGAGACCGTCAAAGACACGGTTGGAGCCACGATAGACGGTGGCGTTTTGGATTTCTATGATATTCGGCACGTAAGAGAACAGCGTCCGCTGCAGCCGCCGTTCTAAAGGCTGCACAGATATCGCTTGCGGTCGATAATCATATCGCTCACTTTGTCTCGATACCGCGCCATGTGCTCCGAGTTCCAGTGCGCCTCCAGCGATGCGTCGTCTTTGTAGACTTCAACCAGGATAACCCGGTTGTCTTCGTCCTTGGGTACCATTACCTGAAATCCGAGGCAGTTTTCTTCTTCCTTTTCGGAGAATTTGCCGTGCGCACGCACGATCTCCAAGAACTCCTGCATCTTGTCGGGGGCGATTTCGAGATGAACGACCAAGCCGGTTGCCATGAAGGATTCTCTACGTGCTCTGGAAGTGAGGTGGTCCCACGATGTTACCGTTGTGTGGCAAACATGGCCAGCACAGGACCGTTACCAATTTCAACAAAGCGGCGTATCATTGGAGTCGAGGTGAATCCTGGCGGCAAAACGTGTTGCAGGTGCGAAACAAAGCTCTGATCCTTGCACTGGTGTTCTTGATGCCGACGTCTCCGGTACATCCGGCGACGCAATACGCCGCGGCGGATCGTCCGCTTGAAAACGCGGAAGCGGACGTTTCGGCGTACCGGCAGGCGCGGGACCGCGCGTTGTGGGTGGCGTCGAAGGAGCTGCCTCCGGGACAGGTACCGCTTACACGGGGCGTGTTCCTGGTCGCGAAACCTCATATCGAGGATCCCAGATTCAGGCAGACCGTCATCCTGATCGTCGGTCACGACCACTGGGGCAGCATCGGTCTGGTGATCAATCGTCCGAGCGACGTACCGCTGGAAAAACTGCACCCCGATTGGTCCGGTCGGGGAAAGGGCGCACGTTACGTTTATTATGGAGGTCCCGTCGAAATCGATCTAATGCACTTCCTGATCAGATCCACCACGCCGCCGAAGCTGGGTATGCCCGTATTGGAAGATGTGTACCTGTTGGCGGAGGACGCCGTGGCGGAAGCGTTTGCGCAGAAGAACGATGACGGCGCGGTGCTGCACGCCTACGTTGGTTACGCCGGCTGGTCGGTCGGTCAGCTCGATCACGAGATTGCGCGGGGTGATTGGTACGTGATGAAGGGGGACGCGGCCAGCCTGTTCGACGGCAGTCCGGTACGGCTCTGGCGCGAGCTTATTCGAGTGCTTGCCGGTAGATGGGTGTGATCCGTACGGGTGCTAGGAAGCTGGTGACTTTGGTCGGTCCTGTCTTCGAAAGCGTGCATAGAGGTACATCTGCCTGACTCCGCCCGGAGTGGTATGCATTTCAGTCTTGTGCTCCTGGGGTTGAAATTCGGCCCCCAGCTCGGAACACAGCAGTTCCAATGTGTATCTTCTTACTTCCAGTCCGCTGCATCGCGGCGGAGCTTCGTGCGAGAACGTACCCATGATGACGTGGCCGTCTGCACGTAAAGCTCGACGCAATGCGCCGACGTAGCGTCTTCTATCTTCGGCACCGGTGAGGAAATGAAACACGGCGCGGTCGTGCCAGATGTCGTAATGATCTTCGTCCATCCGTAAGGTTCTAATATCACCTTCGAGCCAGCGCACTCTATCGGCGGCGGCTCCTAGCCGTGATCGCGCCGTCGACAAGGCTGTGGCCGAGACGTCGAGAACAGTGACGTGTGCGAATCCAATCGCGAGCAGATCGTCTACCAGGGTCGAGGCGCCACCGCCGACGTCGATCACTCTGGCGGTTTTGTCGGCGCCGGTGGCGCCGATCAGCCGTAATGACGTGAGCAGGTGCGGTTTGTACCAGCCGAGTTTTTCAGCGGTTTTGCTGGCGTAGGTGTTTTCCCAATGCGATTTAACCGGCATGCGTTTGTCTTTCCAAGTCGGAAAAATATGTTCGGTCACTTGGACTCGTCGGCGTTTATAGGAATCGGCTTTCTATGCTCTGGTTATGGTCCAGAGTCCGACGCCGATAAAGCCGATGCCGGCGACATAGCGCAAGTGCCGCTCGTTGACATAGAGCGAAATCGCGCCGCCGGCGAGGACGCCCAGCGCGGACGCCGCGATCAGGGCCAATGAGGCGCCCACGAAGACCGTCAGCTTGTTGACTTCTTTATCCGCCGCATACAAGAAGGTGGCGAGCTGCGTCTTGTCTCCCAGTTCGGCGATAAAAATTGTGGTGAACACCGTCAGTAAGATTTTCAGATCCATACGTGTTGACCTTGTAGCGTTATCGTGGAACTTCGACTTGCGACACGAACCGGCATTGTAGCGGTTATTCGCTCCCTCTATCCGGCTATTGCCGTTCGTCCGGCGCGTCCCCGGAAGCGGTTTCGCCCTCGGTGACGCCATCTTCATCATGCGGTACCGGGCGTAACGGCACCGTGCGTTGCCATACCAGGTCGAAAGCCAGCCAAAGTCCGGAGAGCACGAGAAAGACCACGCCGTTGAGCCTGTTCAAGAACCACGCCATCACGAACACCAGGGCCAGCAGACCGGCGACCGTATGGGGCAGGTCTTTGAGCCTGGACGCCTCGTACTCGGTGCCGCAGTAGGCGCACTGGAAAGACCCCGAGAACAGCACTCGACCGACTTTGATGCCGGCGTGACGGCAGGCGGTACAAAATCGTTTCATAGTCTCGTATCTTCGTATCGAGGCGCGCACCGGTTGCGGTTGTCGCGCCGAAGCACCGAGTTCGGGACAGGGGGTGGGGGGCGTGAACGCCGCGTGGACCCGTCGTGCGAGCACACTTGAATATCCGGTCGACGCATCAGGCGGTACGCATGCCCGCCTCTCGTCCTCGCCGCAGCACCGGACCGAGGTAGCGGCCTGTGTAGGAACGCCTCTGCGCGGCGACCTGTTCAGGAGTGCCGCTCGCCACCAGCGTTCCACCGGAGTCGCCGCCTTCGGGACCGAGATCGACGATCCAGTCCGCGGTCTTGATGACGTCCAGATTGTGCTCGATCACAACCACGGTGTTGCCGTGATCTCGGAGCCGGTGCAACACGCGCAACAGCTGCTTGATATCCTGGAAATGCAGGCCGGTGGTCGGTTCGTCGAGGATATAGAGCGTCTTGCCGGTATCCCGCTTGGACAGTTCCCGCGAAAGCTTTATGCGTTGCGCCTCGCCGCCGGAGAGGGTCGTTGCGCTCTGTCCCAGGTGTATGTATCCGAGACCGACGTCGAGCAGCGTTACGAGCTTGCGCTTGATGGCCGGCACTGCATAAAAGAATTCGGCGGCTTCCTCCACCGTCATATCCAACACCTGGTGGACGTTCTTCCCTTTGTAAACGATGTCCAGGGTCTCGCGGTTGTAGCGCTTTCCTTTACATTCGTCGCAGGGAACGTAGATGTCGGGAAGAAAGTGCATTTCGACCTTGATCAGCCCGTCTCCCTGACAGGCTTCGCAGCGGCCGCCGCGCACGTTGAAGGAAAATCGCCCGGGTTTGTATCCCCGTGCCCGGGATTCCGGCGTATTGGAGAACAATTCCCGAATCGGCGTGAACAGCCCGGTATAGGTGGCCGGATTGGAGCGCGGTGTGCGGCCGATAGGGCTCTGGTCGATGTCGATGATCTTGTCGAAAAATTCGATGCCGTCGAGGGAATCGTACGGTGACGCGTTGATCTTGCTCTTGTACAGCCGTTGCGCCAGCGCGGGAAACAGGGTGTCGTTGACGAGCGTGGATTTGCCGGATCCGGAGACGCCGGTGACGCAGGTGAATAATCCCACCGGTATGTCTACGTGGATACCCTTCAGGTTGTTGCCGGAGGCGCCTCGGACATGCAGCATCCGCGCTTCGTCGACCGGCGTGCGGCGATCGGGTACGTTAATGGTCTCCAGCCCGGCGAGGTAGCGGCCGGTCAGCGACACGGGATTCGCCTGGATGTCGTTCACCTTGCCCTGGGCCACGACCTGTCCGCCGTGGGCACCCGCGCCGGGTCCCAGATCTACGATGTGGTCCGCGGAACGGATCGCCTCCTCGTCGTGCTCAACTACGAGCACGGAATTCCCCAGGTCGCGCAGGCGCGTGAGCGTGGCGAGCAATCGGGCGTTGTCGCGCTGGTGCAGCCCGATAGAGGGCTCATCGAGAACGTACATGACCCCGACGAGGCCAGATCCTATTTGGGACGCCAGCCGGATGCGCTGCGCCTCGCCCCCGGACAGGGTCTCGGCGGATCGCGACAGGGTGAGGTAGTCCAGCCCCACGTCCACCAGAAATCCAAGCCGTTCTTTTATTTCCTTGACGATCTTTTCGGCTATTTTCGCGCGATGGCCCGACAACGCCAGCTTGTCAAAAAATTCGTAGGCGTCGCTCACCGACAAACGGCTGATTTCGTGGATCGCACGCCCGACGACGAAGACGTTTCGCGCCTGCCTGCGCAATCGACTACCTCCGCAGCTCGCACACGGCTGCGAATTAATGAATCGCGCCAGGTCTTCGCGCACAGCGCTGGACTCGGTTTCGCGGTAGCGGCGTTCCATGTTGTGGACCACACCCTCGAAACGATGGGTGCGTTGCACGCTGCGGCCGCCGCTGCGCAGATAGGTGAATTTGATCTTGTCGTTACCACTGCCGTACAAGATTACCCGTCTTACGGCCTTGGGCAGTTTTTCGAAAGGCGTATCCACGTCGAAGGAGTAGTGCCGCGCGAGACACTGGAGCAGATTGAAATAGAACGCGTTGCGTCGGTCCCAGCCCTGAATCGCGCCCGCCGCAAGACTCACGCTGGGCTCGTAAATGATGCGTTTGGGATCGAAAAACTGTTCCACTCCCAGGCCGTCGCAGGTGCCGCAGGCCCCGGCCGGATTGTTGAACGAGAACAACCTCGGCTCCAGTTCGCTGATGCTGTAGCCGCAATGGGGGCACGCATACTCGGACGAAAACAGCAGTTCCCTTTCTTCGGGTTGCGCCTCGCTCGCCGGCACGAGGACCTTTACCAGACCCTCGCCGAGATTCAGCGCGGTCTCGAAAGATTCCGCCAGGCGCTGCGCGTGACCGAACCGCACCGAGAGGCGATCCACGACCACTTCGATGGTATGTTTGAAGTTGCGCCGCAAGTTCGGCGGATCGTCGAGCTCGACGACCTCGCCATCGATTCGAGCACGAACAAAACCCTGGGCGCGGAGGTTTTCCAAGGTTTGTGTGTGTTCTCCTTTTCGGTCCCGCACCACCGGCGCCAGCAACAGTATTCTCGAGCCCTCGGGCAGCGCCAGTACCTGGTCAACCATCTGGCTCACGGTCTGCGCCGATAAGCTGACGTCGTGGTCGGGGCAGCGCGGATCGCCGATGCGCGCATAAAGCAGACGCAGATAATCGTAAATCTCGGTGACCGTTCCGACCGTCGAGCGGGGATTGTGGGAGGTGGCTTTCTGCTCGATTGATATCGCCGGTGACAGGCCCTCGATCATGTCTACGTCGGGTTTTTCCATAAGCGCCAAGAACTGTCGCGCGTAGGCGGACAGGGATTCCACATAGCGCCTCTGGCCTTCCGCGTAGATGGTGTCGAAGGCCAGGGAAGACTTTCCCGAACCGGAAAGACCGGTGATTACGATGAGTTTGTCGCGGGGCAGATCCAGGTCGACATTCCGCAGATTGTGGGTGCGGGCACCGCGGATCTTGATGGTATCCATCGGCAGTTGGGAAAATAATCAAACCTGATACTATACGCCGCCTCGAAGTTCTCGCGCAAAGCAACCACGACTCGTGAAACACGACCCGATGACCAACGCCGAGCGGCGCGCGGTCGCCACTTTGGCGGGCATCTTCGGTTTGCGCATGCTGGGCCTTTTTCTGCTGCTTCCGGTGCTGGCCTTGTACGCGGAGCAATTGCAGGGCAACACGCCGCTGCTGGTCGGACTGGCGGTGGGCGCCCACGGCTTGACCCAGGCAATGTTCCAGATCCCCTATGGGTTGTTGTCCGATCGCCTCGGTCGTAAACCGGTAATCGCCGCGGGATTATTGGTGTTCGCGCTCGGCAGCGTGGTGGCGGCGTTGGCGGACGACATCTGGGGGGTCATCGTCGGTCGCGCCCTGCAGGGAGCCGGGGCCATCGCCGCTGCGGTACTGGCCCTGACCGCGGACCTCACCCGCGAGGAACAGCGCACCAAGGCCATGGCGCTCATCGGCATCTCGATCGGGGTGGTGTTCATCATCGCCTTGATCGCGGGTCCGACTCTCGGCGCCCGCATCGGCTTGGCCGGCCTGTTCTGGCTGACCGGCGCACTGGCGCTGGCCGCGATCGTACTGCTGTGGCGTGCGGTGCCCACCCCGGTGCGCACGGCGCGCCGCGGACCCGATCGGAATACGCCGTCGGAGTTCGCAGGCGTACTGCGCGATCCGCAGTTATTGCGTCTCGACGCCGGGATCTTCGTACTGCACCTGGTGATGACGGCGTTGTTCGTCGTCGTTCCCCTGGCCTTGGTGCACCACGCGAATCTCGCCGTGGCGGCGCATTGGAAGGTTTACGTCCCGGTGCTGGTGTTGTCTTTGGCGGCCGTGGTGCCGTTGATCTTTCTGAGCACGCGCAAACACCTCGTGGCAAGGATACTCCGCGCCGCCATAATGCTGTTGCTCGTGTCCCAGCTGATCCTGCTGTTCGGATACCGATCGCTGCCCGGCGTGATATTCGCGTTGTGGGTGTTTTTCTGGGGATTCAACGCCTTGGAGGCGATGCTGCCTTCCTTGATTTCCCGGGTGGCGCCCGGGGATAGCAGAGGCGCGGCGATCGGTGTGTACAACACATTTCAGTTCCTCGGTGTTTTCATGGGGGGCGTCGTCGGCGGTTGGATCTACGGCGCGTGGGGCATGTCCGGTGTGTTCGTGTTCTGTGCCGTGATGTTGCTGGTGTGGCTGGCGTTGGCGCTCACCGCGCCCGCCCTCAATTTGTTCGATACGCGCCTGTTGCGGGTGGGCCGCAGCGCGCCGGAACAGGCGAGGGCACTGGCGGGTCGACTGTCCGCAGTGCCCGGGGTGATGGAGGCGATCGTCATCGCCGAAGAAGGCATCGCCTATTTGAAGGTCGATCGCCGCACGCTCGACGAGGAGCGACTGCGGGAGTTCTCCTCCTCGTAACTGCCGCATCCGTCTGTGATAGGATGCGCACATTGAGAACCGGTTAGGCGACGATCTGGAGGACCTATGGCAAGCAGGGGAGTGAACAAGGCGATTCTGGTGGGGCATCTGGGGCGAGACCCGGAAGTGCGATATGCAGCCAACGGCAACGCCATCGCGAACGTCAGTGTCGCCACTTCTGAGAGCTGGAAGGACCGTCAAACCGGGGAGCCCCAGGAACGCACCGAGTGGCACCGCGTGGTCTTTTTCGGGCGGCTCGCCGAGATTGCGGGCGAGTACCTGAAAAAGGGCTCTCAGATCTACGTCGAGGGGCGCCTTCAGACCCGAAAATGGCAGGACCAGCAGGGAAACGACCGCTACACCACCGAGATCGTCGCCAACGATATGCAGATGTTGGGAGGGCGTGCCGGACAGGGCGCCGGCCCCCGGGACGATTTCGATCAGGCTTCCGAGCCCGAGCCCAGAGCAACCTCCACGCCGGATACCGCGGCCGACATCGACGACGACATCCCCTTCTGATTTTGGCGATCACCGCACGCCGCCTCGATAAATACCGCGCACACCGGCAACAGCAAAAGTCGTCGCGGCGTCGCAACGCCTCTGCCGAGTCCCGGGCCGCA
>CAMYIN010000081.1 GCA_947258495.1 uncultured Gammaproteobacteria bacterium | reverse complement strand
TTCAACGACCGAAAAAATCAAAAGCTTACGAACCCTGAATGTCCCCTCTGCCCTATGTTTTGAGTTTCTTTATCCATGGCCGATCTTCGCCGGATCCGAGATCGCATATACCGCGACAGGCTTGGTACGACCGCGAATATCAGCCTCGTGGCGCGGAAATGCCGACAGATCGAAACCGGCGCACTGGGCTGTCGTTTCAGAGACGACCAGCGTGCAGTCGTAAGTCTTCGTCAGCTGCTCCAAGCGCGCTGCGACATTGATATTGTCGCCGACCGCCGAGAGCATAGGGGTGGACGGCGGTCCCATGGTGCCGACGATAGCATCGCCCCTGTGAATCCCGATTCCGATGCGCAGCGGCTCATCGAGTTCCGGGCGCAGCCGTTGGTTCAGCAGCGACAGTCGGCGGCTCATTTCGGCGGCACCCCGGAATGCGTCTCGACAGCCTGATTCGATATTCGTGCTCAAGCCGTAAAGCGCGAGCAGACCGTCACCGGAGAACTGCGCATAGTGGCCGGCGGTCGCGGCAATTGCCGCCGACATCTCCGCGAAGAACTCGTTAAGCACGAATACGGCGTCGTAGGGGAGTCGTTGCTCGCAAAAACGGGAAGAATCGCGAAGATCGGCGAATACGGCGACCACCTCCCGCTCATAGCCACCGACACCCCCCGGCCGGAACGCCGCGTCGGCGCCCACCCCCGCAGGGAGCAGCGGTTTGATGTCGAGGTCGTGCACCGGACGCAGCTGGCAGGCCAAGCGGACGTTGGGCGCGGCCTTGATTCGCTGCAAGGCGACGGCTTCGAGCTGCGGCACCGGTGGCAATTGCTCCGATCCCGAGCCGACCCTTATGCGGCAGGTGGTACAGCGGGCACGGCCGCCGCAGACCGACGCGTGGGGGACGCGGGCTTTGCGCAGCGCCTCCAGCACGCTGAATCCGATCGGTGCGAGAATGACTTTGCCTTCGGAATGATGAATTCGGTAAACCCCCCGGCGCTGCTCGCGCCGATCGCGCAGCCAGCGCGCAATGAGCACCGCCAGCAGCATGACCAAGAGGACCGAGAACACTTGCGGTTCCAGTCCGTCTTTGAACTTGCGCAGCTCTGGCGCCGCGGCCTCGACGTGCTCGAAGAGCTTTGCCTTCACCGCCGGATCCGCGGTCGATGCCTGCATGTCGAGCGCGGCGCGCACGTAGGCCAGGATGGCCAGCAAGGGCAGCAACACCGCGACGGGATAAAGGTAGGTCAAAGACCTGGCGTACCAGGGTCGCAGACGAAGCCAGTAGTGGAGACCCATCATCAGGTGGATCCAGACAATGACGACGAGGATCGGCTGCTTGATGCGCAGCCAGGAATCGCCCCACAAGCTGGTCAGGACAATGGGATAGCCTACATCGAAACCGATAAGCGCCTGGTTAACGCGGGTGCCGATCACGTGACCTGCGAGCAAAAAAGGAATGAGCAGCCCCAACGCCAGTCGCGTGCTCTCCCACGCGGGCATGCGCAGCGTGCGCCGGCGGTAAAGCGCCCGCAGCGCGAGTAGAAAGTGCAGCGCTAATGCGCCGTAAAGCGCCACTGTCCCCGGCGGGCTCTGCCAGATCGCGGCGTTGTAGGCGCGGTAGGCCTCCATGGCGTCGACCGAGAGCAGTCCCAGCGTGTGATTGGTGAAATGCAGAATCACCCAGCTCGCCAGGATCAGTCCGGTCCAAAGTCGCAAACGTCGTTCAAGCATGGCGTCAGGCAGGGACATTCAGAGTTCGTAAGCTATTGATTTTTTCCGTTCGTTGACGATTGAAAACGCATCGGGTCCGCAAATTCCAAAATCAATAGCTTACGAACTCTGAATGTCCCCTTTGCCTTCCCCCGATCCCTGCCAGTCCAGCAGTCTAACTTGAAGTGCTTAACATTCGTTAGTCTGCTTCGTATCCCACACCGGACATTGGGAATAACGAGTACCGAAAGGCGGCTACGGGTCCATGCTGTTGAAAAACTCCGGGAACTTCCGTTCTGGGAGGTGATCTGATCCCATCAAGTCCATTCGGAGGGGATTTGCCGATGATGGGTGAGCTGGCGCCGCCGCAGAGCGAGTTGTTCTACGGATTCTGTCTCGAGAAACACATCGCGCAAGACCATTTGCTGCGGCAAATCGACCGGATTATTGGCGCGGAACGAAAGCCGCCTTTGCAGAAATACCGCCAACATCCCAGTATTACGACCACATCGATCTGCCGAGACGATGTGCGATTCTCGAGATATCATCGGTATTGAACGCAAGTTACAACAATCGAAACTCTAGAAAAAAAGACGTTAAAACGATGTTGAGATTTACACCTGTGAAGCGACATCCAGTCTTACGAGTTAAGGCGACACCTACCTTTACGACCCTATTCTCTGGCAATTTCTCTCTCGGACAGTCACTTCTATCGGTTCTCGGTGGTTGCAGCGACATCCGTTTTCCCGATTCTGCGCCGCGCTACTGCGTCGTCGCCTCCCGTTCGAGATCCCGCAACCGGTAGCTGCGCCTCTATTATGTCGAGCACGTGGCTGCGGTGGAGCAACCGGTCGAGGATGGCGGCTTTGCGGCGGATGCCGCCTGGCGCGACCGACCGCGATGCACGCAGCTTGGTCAGCAAAAATCGCTCCCGCCCAAGTGTCCACTCAGTTCGTTGGAGGCCGCCGCCCTGCTCGATATTTACGGCTGGCAGGTTTTCGGTTTACGTCGGTCGAGACGATGGAGCGGCCCCTCACGGTCGCGAGAAAGGCGCTCAGCTGGACTCCGAGCACGCACATCGCGGTGAGAAGGAGCGGGTAACGGAACCAGTTCGGATCATCGGGTGGCTGCCTATGGAAAGACTCCGTGTAATGCATGAACAGGAAATACAGGGAGTGCAGAACCACCAGATGAAACACAGTATAGGCCCCGGTGTGAAGCCACTTCCACGACGAGCCCCCGAGGTGCTTTACGGCCCAGTTCGAGGACGTGATCAGCAACGGCACGGAGATCGCGACCGCAATGATACCGACCAGATTCGAGAGTCCGAAGCCCGGCTCAAGTCGCGCATACCGGCCGAGTTGACCGATGAATTCGTATCCGAAGAACCGCATCCAATCCCAACGCACCCAGCCATCGAGGACGAGTAACGTATGGGCGACGGCGAGAATCACGAACCATATTCCCAGCTCGCGGCGCCACGGTAAGAGCCGGGTAATCGGGCG
>CAMYIN010000080.1 GCA_947258495.1 uncultured Gammaproteobacteria bacterium | reverse complement strand
ATTTCATCTCTGGATGGGCGATGCGGTGCAGCAGCCCTTCTTCAAGATAGATGGCGATCTGCCCCGGGGTTTTTCCTTTCGCACCGACGTAGCTCAAAATCTTGGTGCGCGTGATCAAGCGAAACGTGTCCTCGAGCTCGATCAACCCCTGGTAGCGGTCGCACAACGCTTTGGTCGCCGCGACGATCTTAAAACCGGTCGACTCCCAACGTTGAATGGACGCGCGCACGCTGCGTTTGACCCCGCCGGTCTTCTCGCACTGGAGCACGTCCAGGATCTCTTCGAAACGAAAGACGAAAGGGTTCGCGCACGGCGCCCCGGCGTTGATGCGGTCGTTAACCAGCGTGATGATGGCCGCGAGCGTGCGCAGATCGTACACGCTAACTATCTTGGTCCCCGCGGTTGGGCGTACCGCTAAGTGGAACCGGTCCGGGCCGATGTGTACCAGGGTCTCGTAAGGTTGCTCCGTAAAGCGCCCCGACTTCCCCGTCGGCAAGGCCGCAAACAGACTGAATATGGAGAACGCTTCGCCTTTGGCCGGCACGTTGTGGCGCGCGTCGTAGAGCAAGGTGTCCGGGGGATAGTCAATCTCGGGCAGATCGATTTCCTGTTGCGTGTCGGCGTCGTGGTCGGTGTCCGCGGATCGCCAGCCGTCTCGGCACAGTCGATAGAACGTCACCGAGCGGCGTTTCTCCCGTGGTAGGAGCGTTTTCTCCATCAACCCGCGCTCGATGAGCGTTTTGCAGCGCAGGAGTATGGTTGCCCTCGCCTTCCCCGTCACCGCTTCCAGGGTGCGCATGTCGGTGACCCCTTCGCGATCCGCCGCGCAGGCATCGAACAATGCCTCGACGAATTCCACTGCGCTGTGTTCCAGGCGCCCGCTCATCCCGTATTGGATCGCCCGCTGCAGCACGGCGTCGTCGCACTCGTTGATGGTAAACAGGGCCCCGTGCCGACCGCGGGTCGTCGGCGCTGCGAGCGGTCGCGCTGCGGTTACGACGTTGTTCTTGTTACGCATCCTTGAACCAAGCCCGGAGAAAGGTTGATCTTAGCCGACATCCTCGTTAGTATCAACATATCGTATGCTTAAGCATAAATGCATACTACCTGTACTCCGCGAGCGTACCATCAACGCCATCGATCATGAAAGTCATAGTGGTTGCCAACAATAAGGGCGGGGTCACGAAGACAACCCTCGCGCGCATGCTGTGCGAGTGGTACAGCCGGCAGGGGGAGACACGCATCCTGTGCGTCGATATGGATCCGCAGTGCTCGCTGTCGCTCCGGTTGTTGAATATGGACTTCGATTCGACCTCGGAGCACGGGGTGTTGCCGCCGCTGCATCCGGATTACGACCCGGAAGATCCCGCCGACGCGGACTGGGACGGCCGCAGCAGCATCGCCGATATCTTCTACGGCGAGCCCGTGGTGCCGTATCCCACCGAACTCGAGCACGTCGATATTGCGCCGGGCCACGGCGCGCGCCTCAACGAAGCTGAGTACGTCACGGTGGAGGAGAGCAAGCGCCGGGTGTACAACCAACTGCGCCAATGGTTTGCGCTCGACGATGTGCGCAATGCTTACGATATCGCCGTGGTCGATACGCCGCCTAAGAAGGGCCCGTTGACGATCGCGGCCATTCGCGCCGCGACCCACGTGATCATCCCCACAGAAATGGAGCAGCAGAGCGTCGAGGGCCTGCAGCGGATGCTGCTGTTATTGAAGCGCGAGAATTTCGCGCGCCAGGACGGGGTCGAGGCCCGACTCGCCGCAATCGTGCCGGTCAAATATCGCAACGTGAACCTGCATAAGGATTTCCTCTCCTTGTTGAGGGGAAATCCGCAGATCGGGAATAAGATTCCGGCGCACAAGATCCCGCACAGCATCAAGGTGGCGGAGACCGACGTCCCCGGCGCGGTGCCGCCGTCGATTCTGGATATCCGAGGACCCGTAGGGCAGGAGGCGCAATCCATCTGCCGCTACATCACGCAACAGGTGTTCGACGATGACAAAACGTAAATACGCGATCCGCGACACCCTGATCACCGATATCGGCTCGTCGATTGACGAGATGCAAGCATTCGCCGGCAAGCTGGATTACCGTGTGGTCCCGCTGAAGGCGATCGAGCCCGATCCGGACCAACCCCGCGAGCTGCGCTTTATCGATCATGCCCAGTTGCCCAAATTGCCCGAGATCGACGCCGACGACCCGGCGCTCGAGATCAAACGGCAACGGCTCGACGGCCTGATCGAGCTCGCCAACAGCATCCGCGAGAAGGGGGTGATGGAGTCGATCGAGGTCTATCCGGTCGGAAAGAAGTTCCGCATCGTCTACGGCGAACGGCGGTTCCTGGCCTCCATTTTGGCGAAACAGACCCATATCCCGGCGAAGGTGTTGCCGAAGCGCCCGGAGGACTTGCGTGAACGTCAGGCCATCGAGAATCTGCAGCGCGAAGACCTTACGTTGAGCGAGACCCTCGCCAATGTCCGCTCCGTGCGTGAAGAATACGAGCAGCGCACGGGCAGGCCCATGAACCAGGCCGAATACTGTCGGCGTACGGGATTCAGTAAAGGCCATGCGAGCCTGCAGTTTCAGCTTCTGAACGCGCCCGACGACGTGCGGGCGGCGATCGCGCAGGGCGAACTCACGGACATGCGCAAGGCCTCGCTGCTCGCGAAGATTCCCAACGCCGCGGATCGGGGGGCGCAGCTGCGGCAGGTCCTCGCGGGAATCGATCGGGAGGAACTGAACCGTGCGGTGCAGAAGACGACCACGCCGGCGAAGCGGGCAGGGCGCAGCGCCGGTCGTCCCGCCGCCGCGGTGCGCTTCGGCTCGACGAGCAAGCCGGAGCGGGTGCGCGAGCTGGTGCTCAAAACCGTCGGCAAGCGGCGCTTCGCGTCCCAATACGCTGACATCGACTGGCGCGACGCGCGCAGCGCCACCGCCGGATGGCGTCGCTTCTGGGACTGGTTCGAGCAGACTCCCTGACCTATGGCCCGGACCGCCCCTCAATCTTCCGCCACAGCGCGGCGCACCAGTGTCGCGATGCCCGAAAAGATGCGCTGGGAGCTTCGCCACGCGACGGTGGAGGAGGGCTACGGCCTGCGGGGGAAGAGCCGATGGGTGAGCGAAGCGCTCGACGACTTCTTGCAGTTGCCGGAGGAAAAATGGGTGGAGATGGTCGCCGAAAGCGACGTGCCGCTCGACAATACCGTGAACGAATACATCAGCGTGGAGACGGACGTATGGCGGCGTTTGCAGGAATCCG
>CAMYIN010000079.1 GCA_947258495.1 uncultured Gammaproteobacteria bacterium | reverse complement strand
AGTGAAGCGAATCCCAGCAACACCAAAAGCCCCAGTCCTAAATAGATAAGCGTCTTGCCGCTCACGGCGCCGCCTCCTCGAACGGCACCTGCGATACCAGATACACCGCCGTGGTGTCCGCGCCGTCGCCTTTGGCAAACAGCCGTACGTGCTGAAACGTGGCCGCTAGCCACTGTCCCCGTAGATCCCGCGGATCCAGCACGATGGGTTCGTCCAGCGCATTCGTCAGCGCCACGGCGGTGACAAACAAGGCGCCATCGGTCCAACTCGCCAACGGTTTCGCCTTCACCCGGCTACCGCGCAGCAAGTGATCGGCCGTTCCTTTGACCGGCGCCGATCCGATACGAGGACTGGCGAGTCGCAGCCGCTCCGGCGCGTAGAGTTGGTGCGCGGCATAACGCGTCAGGGCCCGGTACCGTCCATAGAGGGTCGTTTTCGTGCGAGGTCTTCCCGGCACCCGCACCGTGCGTGCTGGCGTCTTCGTTGCGGACGGGGTTTTTTCGGTCGGCTGGTCCACATAGAGGGGATAGGCGTCGACGTCGGCCTCGGTAGCGGTAACGTCCAACACGTAGGTCTCGCCGTTATCCAAACGTTGCACCAGCACCTCTGTGCGAGGGAACGCTTCGGTGGCCGTCCAGTACAGGGTCTGACTGATATTGCGCAGTGTCAGTGACTCCTGGCGTAGTGTCGGGATCTTCACCTTGACCGGTCCGGGAAAGCTCATACGGCGTTCTTTGCCGACACCCAGTAACAATTGAATGGGTGCCCGCCCCCACACCCCCGGGATCCCGTACCCGAGCTCCGTAGCGAGCGACTGCGGCAACCCGGCAACTTCGCCTTGTTCCGCCACCGCCGCCCCATGGCCGGCGATCATCGCAAGCAGCGCAACACTGACCGCCCACCAGCGGCTCAAGGCCCCTGTTTTCATCGCGCCGCCAACAAGTCGCGCAAGCGGCGCGGTCCGGGTGCTTCGAAACCGTCCAACGCGAGGCCCCAGGGATTTCGTTCCCAATCGACCTCAAATCGCACGACGCGCAGCGGGTACAGGATTCGGGCCTTTTTCACAGGTTCGTCCTCCAAGGTTTCGATCAGCTCCACTTCCAGGTCCACGATCCATACGTTGTTGTCCACGATCCGCACGCGCTTTTGGTCGAAGACCACGTCCGAGGGGATGAAGATCCCGCGCGTCCGGTCCGTGAGTTCGCCTTGGGTCAGTCGACGGTTTCGGTCTTCCTCCAGCCATACGCGGAAACGGGGCGTAAGATAATCGCGCAGCGTGCGGATATTGGCGGCGTAGTCTTGCGTGCCGTTCTCGCGCCACCGATTGAGTTGCTGGAAGATCGCGAAGGCAAAGGTGTACACCGATTCGGGATAGACTTCATTGCCTTGGATGATCGCGCCGGAACGTAGATCCGGCGGTAACGCAATCGGTCGGGCCTCCATGGATTTCGCCAGCCAATAGGTCATCATCGACAGAAGCGCGAGCAAACCAAATACGATAATCATCAAACCGCGATTGATGACCAGCAGATTCGTGTTTTCGTTTTTGAGTGCCATCTTCGCTTATCCGATTCGCGTGAGCGACGGCGGCTCGCGTTGGAACGCCAGTTGGAAGGTGTCTACCCATTGGCGGCTACGCAGCGCTCGTTTCATGTCCGACGCGCATCCGATTCTGGCGGCCAAACGCTTGAGACCGGTCGCCCAGGCGACGTGTACGGTGGTGTGAACGGGACCGACCTCCAGCGCCCGGCGTAAATCCGCGTCGATCAACGCCAGACGCTCCAATTCCCGCAACAGCGCCGCGAACTCGTCCGCCATGCTCACCGCGAGCAAGGTTTCTACGCCCCGCTGGCGAAATCCCGGCAGCACGTACGCGGCTTCCGCCTTACAGCGATAGCGAACGATCCCATCGTGTCGACGCAGCGACCGCGACGCCACCGAGAACGCACACAGCACGCCCGTGCGGGTACGTACGACGGACAAACACGTGGACCGATACGTACCTACGCCGTATGCGCGCGTACCGCTCAACCATCGCCGCGCCGAGCCACCGGCCAGCGGGTCGTTGGTCTCGATGGAATTGAGCAACGTTTGGCGTACCGACGGTTGCGGGTCCCGGACCACGGTGCAAGGAAACACGTCGTTGACCAGTTTCACGCTTGTCCCACCGTCCCGATCCGCGAGCTGCTCGTACAACTCGTGCAGACCGTATCGCGACGTGCGCGGCAGTTCCGGCAACAGAACGTGATCGAGTGACGTACCTTCGGGATCGTGTTGCGCGTGCGCGATCCGGTTACTTGCTCTAGCCATCGCAGTGCCTCCGCACGTCCCACACTCCGTGATGGCGAATAAAATCGCCGCGAAAGAGGCCCCACTCTTGCAGCGCAATGCGCAGCCGCTGTTGGTAATAGCCATCGGGGCGCTGGCGCTTCACGCGCACCAGCATCACGCCCACACTGACGTCCACCAAGACGATGCTCAAAAAACCGATCGGCAGGCCCATCGTCCACTTGCCCAACACGACGCCCACCACCATCCCAAGCGGTAAGCACAGCGCCGCGGCCACAAACGTCAGCAACAGCAATTCCGATTTGGTCAAACCCAAAATCACGATGGGCTCGTGATCCAAGCGGTGCGGCAGCACCAGATCCTGCGCGTCGTCGTGGGCTCGACGTGTCCTCATGTGTTCGTCACCGTCTGCAGGGTCTGGTCTCCCTCGTAGAGGATCCATCCTACGAACGCCAGCACCACCAGCGCACCAAAGAACACGCCCAACAACGTCGCCCATCCGTCGCGGTCGCTGATCAGTCGATACAAAGCAACGATACCGGCGTACGCAGCGACGACAAACGCGATGACCAACAACATAATCATCGCGGCCTCCGCGATAAGCTTGAAATACCCGATGATCACCGACACCAGGTCGTCCGCGTTGGCGTCCGGCGGAAGATTCGGCTGGGGTATTTCCGCGTACACGGCGTTCACCCCACACAGCCATACGATCGTCATCGCCGCCGACAGCCATAGCCAGAAATTGCGCGCACGCACGATTTCCATTGTCACGACATACACAGGTACCTTCGACATAATGGGTTCTCCGTCTTTAAAGGATGTAAAACAACAGCAGCATCACTATCAACGCTCGAAACAGCGTTGACATGAATTGCAGGAATGTCGCCTGTCCGCCTGACCAGAGTTGAAACGTGCCGATCGCGGTCCACGACACCCACAGCGCCAGCACTCCGACGACCAGTACGTTAAACAACTGGAAGAGCAGGAGCGTACTGAGCCCCGATCCCTCTTCAAATG
>CAMYIN010000078.1 GCA_947258495.1 uncultured Gammaproteobacteria bacterium | reverse complement strand
TCTCCGTTATACTGCCTATGACATCGCTCATCATATCGAAACGATCGCGTCGACTCCGGCGATCGAGCTTCCGATCGTCGAGGTTCGGTACGATTCGAATCTCGCCTCCAACGTATTCCTTGTCTACGCCCCCGAGACCGAACGACTTCTTACTCTGGTCACCGGCGGATTCGAGCGCATGAATTTGAATATCGTAGATGCTCGTATTCACGCCATTCCGGCAGGGTTCGCGCTCTACACTTTTATCGCCCTCGAACAGGGCGACGAGCAGGTCAGCGATACCGACCAGTTGAAGAACCTACAGAACCGATTGCGCAACCAGATCGTGAATCCCCCTTTGGATCAACCTCGCAAACTCGTGCATCTGCCGCGCACGCTCAAACATTTCCCCATCGAAACACGCGTCAGTTTTGCCCAGTCACCGAGCGGACAGCACACGGTCATGGAAGTCGAAGCACAAGATCAACCGGGACTGCTGCATCAAGTTGCGCGCTGTCTATCCGGGTGCAAGGTGAAACTGGTGACCGCCAAGATAGCGACCTACGGTGAACGAGCGGAAGACGTGTTTTTCATAACCGATCGCGACGGTCACCCCGTCACCAGTCACGCTCAGCAAACTTGCCTGGCACACAATATTCAGCAGGCCCTGTCGTTGGACGTCGAGAACAAATCCGTCGAGACGGCAATCGTATAACGCCTGCGGAGCGGTTAGTACAGAAATGTCGTCAAGAGCAAAACATTGGGAGTCACCGCCATGAGTGAACTGAATGCAGTCATCGATCACGCATTCGAGATGCGCAACGAGATAACGCCCGCCAGCGTCTCCGGCGAGATCAAGGAGGCCGTATACAAAGCGATCGATATGCTCGATTCGGGCCGTGCCCGCGTCGCTGAGCGGCAGGGTCGAACGTGGGCCGTCAATCAATGGTTGAAAAAGGCCGTACTGTTGTATTTCCGCATTTCGGACAACGAGCCGATTCCGGGCGCTTGGACGCAGTACTTCGACAAAGTACCTTTGAAGCTCGCGCATTATCAGCCGGAAGATTTCAAGAACGCGAACTTCCGCATCGTGCCGCCGGCAACGGTGCGCAAAGGAGCATTTCTTGCCTCGAACGTCGTGCTCATGCCCAGCTACGTCAACATCGGCGCGTACGTGGACGAGGGCACGATGGTCGACACCTGGGCGACGGTCGGATCGTGCGCGCAGATCGGCAAGAACGTCCACCTGTCGGGCGGCGTTGGGATCGGCGGTGTGCTGGAACCGATCCAGGCGGCTCCGACGATTATCGAGGACAACTGCTTCATCGGCGCGCGCAGTGAGATCGTCGAAGGCGTGATCGTGGAAGAAGGATCGGTCATATCCATGGGCGTCTATATCGGCCAGAGTACGAAGATCCTCGACCGCGAGACCGGGGAGGTCCTGTACGGGCGAATCCCGGCGGGATCCGTGGTGGTGTCCGGTTCGCTACCGGCGCGAGACGGCAGCCACAGCCTGTATTGCGCCGTGATCGTGAAGCGGGTCGACGCCAAGACTCGCGCCAAGGTGGGAATCAATGAACTGCTCCGCGCCGATTGAACCCGGCTCCGCGATCGATGGATGACGCCGCACTGAAATTCGCGCGAGAGCTCATTCGCAGACCCTCCGTCACTCCCCGGGACGGGGGCTGCCAGAAACTCATCGCGGCGCGTCTGTCGAACATCGGGTTTCGCCTTGAACACATGCGATTCGGCGACGTAGACAACCTCTGGGCACGGCGCGGTCGGGCCTCGCCCTTACTGGTGTTCGCCGGACACACGGACGTAGTCACGCCCGGCGAGCCGGAGGATTGGAAATGCGACCCCTTCGTGCCTACTATCGAAAACGGTATGCTCTATGGCCGCGGCGCCGCCGACATGAAAACTTCATTGGCGGCGTTCGTCATTGCCATGGAACGCTTCGTGTCGCTGCATCCTGATCACGCCGGATCCCTGGGCCTGCTCATTACCTCAGACGAAGAGGGTCCCGCGGTGGACGGAACCGCACGGGTCGTGGAGGAATTACAAAGGCGTAATGAACGCATTGATTATTGTGTCGTCGGCGAACCGACCGCGGACCGGCGCACCGGAGACACGATCAAGAACGGGCGCCGCGGATCTTTGTCTGCGACCGCGGTCGTGTTCGGAGTGCAGGGGCACGTCGCCTATCCGCATCTCGCGGTCAACCCCATACACCGCTTCTCCCCGGTTCTGGAATTTCTCACAAAAAAGGTATGGGATAGCGGTGATGCCTATTTTCCGCCGACGAGCTTTCAAGTCACCAGTCTGCGCTCGGGAACGGGCGCAAACAACGTGGTCCCGGGAAGACTCGAGGTGGAATTCAATTTTCGCTTCTCCAATGCCGTTTCGCCCGACCACATCAAGGCGCTCGTCCAGTCGACGTTTGAAGAACATGAACTAGAATATGATATTGACTGGACGCTTTCGGGCCTTCCGTACTTTACCGTCGAGGGCAAACTCACCAACGTGGCGCAGAAAGCGGTGCGCGAACACTTGCACTTAGAACCCATCCTGTCGACCGATGGAGGCACATCGGACGGCCGCTTCATAGCCCCGACGGGGGCCCAGGTGGTCGAGCTGGGTCCCTCGAACAAGACGATTCATAAAGTCAACGAGTGCGTAACCGTTGACGACCCGGAACAGTTGTCCAGATTGTATCTCAGCATCATGAAACAATTGCTTTTATAACGGCGGGGATCATCCGGACCGGCGTATGACCGATCAGATGACCGCGGAACGTAGAACCGGCTGGGAAATGGCCGCTAAGACAGATATCGGGCTGATTCGAACTCGAAACGAAGATTCGATTCGCATAATCCCAGAACGCGGCATCGCGATCTTGTCGGACGGCATGGGCGGTCACCGCGCCGGCGACGTCGCCAGCAATATTGCGGTGGAAGTGATCGCGTCGTCACTAGCGCCGAGCCTGGTCGGCGAGGATCAACATTTGCGTTTGAGCGCCGGCAGACTTGTCTACTCCCTGCAGCTCGCCAACGCCGCGATTCTGAAAGCGGCCGACGAAGAACGGGATTTTGCAGGGATGGGAGCGACAGCCATCGTCGTTCATTTTGATGCGGACAGATTTTCCGCCGTCCATATCGGTGATTCCAGGATGTACCGTTTTTCGGAAGGCCGCCTCGAACAACTTACCGTCGATCACACGCTTGCTCAGCAGTACCTCGATCAGGGTCTCGTTCGGGAAGAACGGGGCGGCGGATGGTTCGGCAACAACGTGCTGCTGAAAGCGCTCGGTATCGATGAGAATATAGACCCAGACATCACGGAAGGTCGTGTTAAACACGAAGACTTGTTCCTGCTGTGCTCCGATGGATTGAACGAAGCCGTTGCGGACGAAGAAATCATCGAATTGCTGGGAGGCGACCAGATCGACTTGATCGAAAAAGCCGAACGCCTCATTGACGCGGCCAATCGGAACGGCGGCCCCGATAATGTCTCGGTAATATTGGTGCGACAGTCCTCCAACAAGATACATTGATGCGATCATGCCGGCGTTATTACTGATCAGAAAAGGTGAAATTATCGACCGTTTCCTGCTGCCGGAAGGAGGAGTAGGCATCGGAAGCGGCGCGGTGAATCAAATACAATTGAAATCGCCCTCGGTGAGTGAGAGGCATGCCCGCATATTCACGTCCGATGCGTGTTCCATTATCAAGGACCTGAACAGTGCGCTGGGCACGTTTGTGAACGACAGATTCATCCACCGATGTGAACTCCGCGACAACGACATGATACTGATCGGGAGCTACAAATTGCGGTTTCAGTACGACGACCACGACGACCGATTTTTGTCCAGTGCAAACGACAATACAGCCGACGCGGCGCCCGCGGATCCGTTGTCCTCTGCATCGAACCAGCCGCAGATTGCAGCAGCGAAAAGCCCCGACCGGCGCAATCGACCCGCACAGTTGCTGGTGTTGAACGGGATCAACGAGGGACAGCGCCTGTTGCTGCGTGCGCAAAGAGTCGTTCTCGGCAAAGAAAAGCGACGCGAGCTGATCATTGAAGCGTCTGAAGAAGGCTACACGGCTTCGTTGGCGCCCGGCGCGTCGGAGGTCCTCCTCAACGGCGCCCCACTGCGGGAACCCATGGTCCTCGGCCACACCGACGAATTAACCTTAGAAGATACGACGCTGCGTTTCGAGGCCGCGGAGTCACCGACCGGATCTTGACTGGAAGGCGCAGTCGACGGCTGCGGCGATGTCGTTAGCGGCAGTCACGCTGATCTTTTCCGGCACCTGTCTGGCGACGTTGGCCGGGGGTACGATCGCCCGTGTAAACCCGAGCTTCAGCGCCTCGCGCAGACGATCTACACCGCGTTGAACGGGACGCACCTCTCCCGACAAGCCGACTTCGCCGAACACCACCGTATCCCGGGGTACGGCTCGATCCGTGAGACTGGATACAATCGCCAGGCAGATGGCCAGGTCCGCAGCCGGCTCAAGCACTCGTACTCCCCCGGCGACACTGACGAAGACGTCTTGATCGTAAAGCGCGAACTCCGCGTGGCGATGTAACACCGCCAGCAACATCGACAAGCGGGACGCGTCTAGGCCGACGGTGAGCCGTCTCGGGTTTGCCAAGGCGCTCTTGTCCACCAACGCCTGCACTTCGACCAGCAACGGCCGGGTGCCTTCCTGTGTCACCATGGTGACGCTGCCCGGGGTATCGGCGTGATTTCGATTGATAAACATCGCCGACGGATTGGCGACCGCCTTCAGTCCGTTGTCCAACATCGCAAACACGCCCACTTCGTTGACCGCGCCGAAGCGGTTCTTCATCGAACGTATGACGCGGAAACTGCTCGTCGTTTCGCCTTCGAAATACAGCACCGTATCCACCATGTGCTCGAGCACTCGGGGCCCGGCGAGCGTGCCTTCTTTGGTCACGTGTCCGACCAGGATTACCACCGTCGCCGTCTGTTTGGCAAAGCGTACCAGCTGCGCCGCCGTCTCTCGGACCTGCGCCACACTGCCCGGCGCGGACTGGAGACTCTCCGTATACAGCGTCTGAATGGAATCCACCACCAGCACCCGAGGACGTTCTTTGATCGCCGCGCCTACAATCCGTTCCAGGCCGGTTTCCGCCAGCAGCTTTAATTTCACTGCGCCCAGCCCCAGCCGCCTCGCACGCATCGCTACCTGCTGGGTGGATTCTTCGCCGGTCACGTAGAGCGCCTCGACCCGTGTGCTGATTTCCGCCATGCTCTGCAGCAGCAGAGTGGACTTGCCGATGCCGGGGTCTCCACCGAGCAATATCACGGAGCCGGGCACGAGACCGCCCCCGAAGACGCGATCGAGTTCGGAGCTGCCGCTCTGGATTCGTGTCACGGAGTCGAGTTCGACCGTATCCAGGCGGCTGACGGGCTCCGGAGCGGCGTAGCCGGCGTAGCGATGCTTGGAAAGGCCTGCGCTTTCCGGGCGGCTTTCGAGGAGGCTGTTCCAGGCCCCGCACTCGGCACACTGACCGGTCCATTTCGACGACTGCGCCCCGCATTCGTTGCAGGAAAAGACCGTTTTAGCCCGCATGCCGCGTTACCAACTCGGATGCGCGAGAAAGCGCCGCGTTACGCGCCACCGCGCCGACGACGAGGGTGGGACGGTCCACCCCCGCCCACATGCCGGCAACACTGCCGCCGGGGCGTGTCACCTATTCGAATACGCTGCCGTATTCCGCAGCGGTGAAACTCTCGAACCGGGTGTACTCCCCCATGAACGTCAGCCGAACCGTGCCGACGGGACCGTTCCGTTGTTTGCCTATAATGATCTCTGCGGTGCCTTTTTCACTGCTGTCCTCGTTGTAGACCTCATCGCGATATATGAAAAATATAACGTCCGCATCCTGTTCGATGGCGCCGCTTTCACGCAGGTCGGACATGACGGGTCGTTTATTGGGACGGTTTTCCAGACTCCGGTTGAGCTGCGATAACGCCACAAGCGGCACGTTCAATTCCTTGGCGAGGGTCTTCATGGAGCGGGTGATGCTGGAAATTTCGGTGGCCCGGTTCTCGGAGCTGGAAGTGTCGTTGGACTGCATCAACTGCAGATAGTCCACGACAATCAAACCGAGACCGTGTTCGCGTGCCAAACGGCGAGCGCGCGTGCGCAGTTCGAGCGGTGTCAAAGCGGGGGTATCGTCGATGAAGATCGGCTTGTCCGACAACATGCTCACGGTGGAGGTCAATCTCGGCCAATCCTCGTCCGCGAGATGACCGGTGCGCATTTTCTGGGCGTTCACTCGGCTGAGAGACGCCAACAAGCGCATGGACAACTGCTGCCCCGGCATCTCCATGCTGAAAATAGCTACCGGTAGATTTTTATCGATTGCGGCGTGTTCGACGAAATTCATGGCCAATGCAGTCTTTCCCATGGAAGGGCGGCCGGCAACGATAATCAAATCCGCGGCCTGCAGACCCGCGGTCATGGCATCGAGATCTGCGAATCCCGTAGGCACTCCCGTGATCGGATTTTTCGACGCGTACAGCTGCTCTACCCGCTCGAGCGTCTGCGTGAGCAGCCCCTTGAGGGGAAGGAAGCTGCCGCCTCGTTGCGCACCGGTCTGTGCGATCTCAAAGATCAACTGCTCCGCCCGATCCAACACCTCCCCGGGACTACGTCCCTCGGTATTGTAAGCCTGGCCCACGATCTCGTTCCCGGTGCTGATCAATCGCCGCAGAATCGCTCGTTCGCGCACGATTCGGGCGTATGCGGCGACGTTCGACGTATTGGGGGTGTTCTGTGCCAGCGCCCCGAGATACGCGAGGCCGCCGATGTTTTCGAGTTCGCCGATGTTGCTCAACCACTCGGACACAGTGACGACGTCTGCGGGTTCATTCGTTTCGTACAGTGCGCAGATCGCGCGGAAGATGGTCTGATGGTCGGCGCGATAAAAATCCTCGGCCCCGATTTCGCTATTGATCTCGTCGATCAGCTGATTCTCCAGCATCAGGCCGCCGAGGACCGATTGTTCCGCTTCTATCGCTTGTGGAGGCAAGCGCAGACGCTCGCTTATCGCGTCGGTACGGGCAGACAGCGTGGGTGTATTCATTGGAAAACGGAATTGAAGACCGCTTCGTCAGTGCTCGAGTAACGATAACGCAAAACCCGCGTCGGCGGCAATCGGCCTTCGCGGGATCCGAAAGATCAATCAAGTCTTGCAGGGTACGCGGATTGAGCCGATGGGTCGACCTTGCGGGTTACTCCTCGGCAACAACTTCAACAAGGATCGAGATGTGCACTTCCGGATGTAAGCTCACCGCAACTTCGTGTTCGCCGAGCGACTTCAACGGTCCTTCAGAGAGATGTATCTCGGATTTCTGCAGTTCCTGCCCCTGACGTTCCATTTCTTCCGCGATGTCGACCGTAGACACGGAACCGAACAGCTTACCGTCCTCGCTCACCCGTCGAGCGATAGTCAGCTTTGCACCGTTCATCGCCTCGGCGCGCCGTTGCGCAACGACCAGCTTGCCCTCGGCGGCCTGTTCCAGTTCCCGCCGCCGCTGCTCGAATTTCGCTCTGTTCTCCGCCGTCGCCGGCGCCGCCTTGCCCTGGGGAACGAGGTAATTGCGCGCGTATCCGGGCTTGACTTTGACCAGCTCCCCGAGATCGCCCAGGTTCTGTATCTTTTCCAGAAGAATGACTTCCACGCCTCTAACTCCTAACCGTGACCATCGGTGTACGGCAACAGCGCCAGATATCGGGCTCTCTTTACCGCCCGGGCCAGCTGTCGCTGGTATCTGGATCGGGTCCCCGTATTGCGGCTGGGAATGACCCGTCCGGTCTCGCTGATGTAGTTTTTCAGTGTCGCCAGGTCTTTGTAATCGACTTCGTCGACATTCAATGCGGTAAATCGGCAATATTTCCGCCGGCGATAGGGTCTAGCCATCTTTGTCTTCGCCTCCCTCGCCCGGCTCCGCGGCGTCTGTTTCCGCCACGGCGCGGGGTTCTTCGGTCTCTACAGGGGTTTCTTCACTTTCTTCGGCAACCGCGACGGCTTCGTCCTCGACCCGGTCTTCGCTGTCGTCGCCCGTAGCGGACTCCGCGCCCTCCGCCGCCGCCGCCGAAGCGGCCCGCTCGGCGGCGGCGCGTGCGGCCGCCTCACGTTCGCGCTCTTCTTCCACTTCCTTCATCATCGGCGACGGGTCCGTGACCGCGTTGTCTCTGACCAGCACGAGCGAACGCAGTACCGCGTCGCTGAAGCGGAACGCGTTCTCGATTTCGTCGAGGTTCTGTTTGCCGCATTCCACGTTCATGAGCACGTAATGCGCTTTGTGGACTTTGTTGATGGAAAAGGCAAGCTGACGACGGCCCCAGTCTTCCAGGCGATGCACCTGACCACCGTCCTTCTCGACCATCGCCTTGTAGCGATCGATCATTGCCGGAACCTGCTCGCTCTGGTCCGGATGGACCAGAAATACGATTTCATAGTGTCTCACGAGGACTCCTTACGGTTTGCACAGCCTCCCGTCACCGCGGTGAGGCAAGGAGATCAAAAACGCGGCCGGATTGTAGAGGAATTGCAACGCCCGCGCAAAGAGCGCCGTATCGACCGAAAATAGGATCCGGGGACGATATCATCGCATGCCCGGGGTTGGCCCGCCGGAATCGCCCGCCGTCTTGCGTTGCAACGGTCGATTCCGCATTGCCGCGCTTCGAGCCAGCAACAACGCCAGCAGCACATCGACGGGGAAAAATTCAAGTAAATTGGTGAACAGACTCGCCAGCGCCAGGATGACCAGCAACGGTCTCGCCTCGCGGTCGCGCAGCGCGGCGTAGCCCACGAAGGCGTAGAAAGCCAGGCAACCGGCGACGCCGGTCTGTATCAGGAGCGTCTGCGGCGTGGAGTCGCTACCTGCGTAGGCGGGGAGAGCCGGTACCGGCGTGCCGACCGACGCGGCGTAGCGGATCCAGTGAAACGCCGCGTTCGAACCGACACCCAAGCCCTGGCCGAACAACCACACGTCCAGACTTTGGGCGCCGTCCAGGACGGCCTGCATCTTCTCCACCCGGCCCCACAGAGACGCCATCACGTCGGGACGTGCCGTCAGCCACGGCGTGGCCGCCAGCACGACCGTGGCCAGCAGCAACAGAACCCCGGCTCGCGCGCGTCCGCTCAGGCCCGCGGCGGACACCAGCGCATAGCCGGTGATGAGCACCCACAACAGCATCGCCGAGGCCGACCCGGAGGCGGACACCACCACCCCCGAGAGGCACACGGCGAGAAGTCTCATCGTCGCGGGAGTGTCGCCGAAACACAGAAACGCGGAAAGCGCGATGGCGGCAAACAGACCCAGCGAGGCGGGCTGCAGAAACACGCCCACGGCGCGGTCTCCGGGCGTGTACGCGAAGGCGCTACCGGTATAGATATCCAAGCCCCACGACAATTCGAACGGCAGCATTATTAACTGCAAAAGTAACAGTAATATTAAGTAATTAGAAAGTATTCTTAAATTTTTAGTTGATACAACTGCAGCGGCGGTGGAGAGCAAGGTCAAAAATCCAAGCGTACGCACCGCCGGAACCAGAAAGGCGCCGTTGTGGTATCGCCAGGACTGCGCCAACGCGATCAACACGGCAGCGGCGAAAACCAGGAATAACGGCTGAGCGGGAAGGTAGCGGCCGCCACTCGCCCGCCACCATGACCAGGCGCACAGTCCAATCAGCACGGCGACCGCGGCGTACTTGGCTGCCTTCGCCAGCGCTTGAACCCGGTTCACCGAATAGAGTCGCACCAGCGCCCGGCTTTGAAAGCGTCGAACCTCGGACCAGGCGGGATCAGACCGGCCGGTAATCTGCAGCGAGGACTTGTACGCGAGGTAGTGTTGATAATGTGCGGAATCTATGAGCCCGGTGCGCTTCAACCAGAACGCAGCACCGTTGACGAGGGCCGCTAAACAGAGCGCGATCGCAGTGCCGTGGACAATCGCGCATGGTGTCGGGCTGTGGGTCAAGGGCGGTTCAAATCTTCATCGACGATCGCCTTGATCGCCGGCAGCGCCGCCGCTGTATGGGGGTAGGTAATTTGGGTAATATTTTTTAATTCAGTAACTTGTGCACAGAACTTTATGTGTTGTTCGAGCAACGATTCCGGGAACAAGCGTGCCGCGACGGTATGCCGAGCGAGGGCCAGCGCCGCCGCGCTCGAGGACAGTCTCTGCGGTACGGGGTTGTCTCCGTAACCGCGTTTGAGCACGTACAAGCGGTCGACGCGGATCGGCGCCGGGTCACGAAATTGCTCTGCATCGGCAAGCTTGCATTGCGGAAACGTCGGCAAACTGTAGAGATCGCGGTCGACGATCACCGGGGCGATGTCGTCGGCGACCCTGACCGCCGTTTCATGGGTTTTCGACCACCAAGACACAATGGTCGATTTACCGTATCCGGACTCGCCGAGAAACAGCAACGCGCTTCCTTGTTGGATCAATGCGCTGGCGTGCAGGCACCATCGTTGCTGTAGCGCCAGGGACAGCACCAGTATCGGTCCGAGGAGTAATGCGAGTGACTCGGTCTCGTCGCGCGCGCGGTGCAGCAATTGAATCCATCTGCCGTCGTCGCGCACGAAATATCGCACGGCGTTCGCTTCGACTACGTATCCGCCGCCTACGGCGCGACAACGAAGCTCCCGCCCTCCGCCGCCGATCCCGGCCCGCACCTCGCGTTGGGCATCCCGAAATGGCTGGGTACCGGTGTGCGACGCCGCTGTCACCGCGGACGCGGGCAATACCATACGCTTCAAGCTCGTATCGCGAAACATCTCCAGTGCCGACACGCGCGCATCAACCCAAAACCGACAACCGGCTACGCGGTAGACGCGAACCGGCATTCCGGAGCTCTGGGTGTCCTGGCTAAGGCGTATGAAGACCGAAGGGATGTCCCTTCTCGAGGGCATGCACGAGCTAGGGGCGGAAACTCGTTGGATTCATACTCTCTCCGGTCCCGGGGGAAGGACCGCACGTTACGTCCCGAACGTCGCCATAGACCATCAATGTCGGTCGTTGGTAGTGTCTTTTCGTCGTCTTCTCGACCGTGAGTTCGAGAGGGCTGCGTGTTCGTTCACCTTTGCCTGCTCTCGGTCGCGGGTACGGCTTCATCGTGTTTGTGCTTCACGTATACGGTGACCGGCCGGAGTATACCTGCTCCACATTTCCAAAGATATACACAACCAATAGACGTACCCCCGCATTCCCTCGCATTCGCGTTTGCTCAACAGCCAGTCACGATCCACGTATCGGGTCCATAAACTGTCGCCGGCTTCCAGCCATGCGTCCACCCGCCGTCGCTCTTTTTGACACAACCCCAACGTGTACAAAGGCTGAAAAGACGCCTTGCCGGGTCGAGCCAAGATCTTCCCGGGGACCTTGCCTCGCAGCGCGCGCCGCACGATGGGACGAGCGACGCCGCGAGCATGAAGCTGGTGGGTCGGCAACCGAAGCATGAATTCCACGAGCCTGCGATCGCGAAACGGATAGCGCAACTCGATGCGATAACGTCCGGCAAAATAGCGTTCTATGTATCCCAGACCGTTAACGAGTTCCAAGGCTCGGAAGTACTGATTCGGACGTCGCGCTTGCTTCGATTCGCGGGGCCAGGGATCGCTATCGTCGAGATGACTTCGGGCAAACGGCGTCAACCATTCGGGTGTCGGCCTGGGCCGCAGAGCCCGATAGACGCCGTGGGGGAGCAGGCCCCGCAATATTCCTTGTCTCAGAAACGCGAGCCAGCCATTTCGATTGACGTACCACATGCTTTCTCCGATGGCGTTACCGAGGCGGCGCTCCGCGATCAAGTCGTGGAGCCATCGCTCGGTGCCCGTGTACAGATGATCTCCCATCAATCCGCTCAGCAACACGCGTACACCGCTTCGCTCAAGAGCGTTGTACAGATTCTCATGAAAGCGCCGATAGGGATTTTGAAACGGAGTACACGGGTGGATTGGCCAGCTATGGAACTCGCTCAATGGCCAGGCGGAATCGCAATTGACCTGTAACGGTTCCAGGGGATGAGAACGATACAACTGTTCCAAGTATTCTCGCTCATCGCATGCATCGAAGCGGTCGAACACCCACGACGCCGCCGTGAGCCTGCGTCCGTGCGTCGACAAATGGCGCGCCGCCACCGCCGCAATCGGCGCGGAATCCAGTCCCCCACTGAGGGCCACGGCCGGTTTCTCCACCGACCGCAATCGACACACAACACTCTTGGTAAACACTTCGAGAAAATGCTCGGCGTATTCCTCGTCTCGACGGTAGTGGAGCCGTGCCTTGGGCTCGAATGGCCAGACCGACTTGATATCGATGTAGTCCGGGCCGACGCGCATGACGTGCGCAGGCAGCAAAGCCTTGACGCCGCGGAAGCATGTCTTGGCATCGGCCTGCTCGCTGTATGCGAAATACCTAACGAGCGGCCCGTGATCGAGTTCCACCCCGATATCCGGATGGGCGAGCACACCGCCGGGTTCGGATGCCACCAAAAACAAGCGGTCGGAGAGCCAATAAAAAATACTACGACTCCCCATTGGATCGCAGGTAAGCACCACTTCGCGCCGAGTCGCGTCGTAAACTGCGAAAGTAAAGGCGCCCATCAACCAGGGAACACAATCAATCCCGTGTTTCCGGTAAGCGTGTAGCACGAGGCTTGCGTCGCTCAATTCTTCGAGTCGCGGCAAGCGGCCGCGCAAGCGTGCATACAGTTCCTCGCGGTTATCCAAGCGCCCATCCAAAGCCAGCGTCAACGACGCCTCCGAATGCGTCAGCGGCTGTCGTTCGCCGACTTCTTCGGGCGTATGCCAGGAATGGAGATGGCCGACGACCGCGGATCCAACGGTAACAATGTCACAACCGTCGGCACCCAAGTACTGCATAGCGGACAGCATGGCTTGCACGGGTTTGACCGTGGCAGGCCGGCCATCCCGATAAAAAAGTAATGCGATACCGCTCACGATTTCGTAGTCAAACTGGGCTTTGCAGTGAAATCCGATTGTTCTTGGGGACGGTGGGCACTAGTGCCGATTTTAATCGCGAATGACGGGCTGTCAGAAACTGTGACCAAGTTACAAAAATTCAGGGCATATTACCTTGAAGTTTTTTGCCCCCGGGGGGTAACATACGCGTGGGGGTGCCCGATGAGCGGGCCGCTTGAGCCGACCGAACGGTGTTAGGTGACCGTCAGGTCTGGCACTATAAAATCGCTGTTTAATACAGTGCTTGCGAAAGCCAAACCTGCCGAGAGGCAGGGACGGAAAGCCGCGGATCTTCTTATGTGACGTCGAGACTGCCGGGCTGCCAAGTGAACGGATTAACTTGCCCGCACTGGGTCTGGGCCAGGACGAGGGGTGTGCATAAGATGACAACGCGTTATGGAATGGGTGACGGTAATACCGCACCGGCTCGATCCGTTTCTTCGTTTTCCACTGTTTTCGCCGGCGCCTGCGGCATATTGTTCGCGCTCTTTTTCTCCACCAACGTCGATGCACAACTGGTTTCCAACTGCATCCCCACCTGCGACGAAACCGACGGCCGTTTCCTGTCCATCGCAGGGCCCAACCTGTCCACGCTGACCGCCCAGGACGTCAACATCCAACTTGCGATTCCGAGCGATGTGACGGAATTTCGAATCTGGATTTTCGACGGCGAAACCAGTCGCAACAGCGGCACCGATCCCGATACCGGAGAACCGTTGCACTGGGACCTCAGCCCCAGCGATCAAGGAGAGTTGCAGTTTGATTTGTATTACAACGACGGTACCGGAGATACGGTAAACAGTCCGGTCTATCCGCTGGACGGCGGCAGCATGCCGGACAACGATTGGTTTACCGCCCCGGCGATCGCCACTGAGCCGCGGGCCCAGGGCCCGGACGGGATGTTTAGTTACCGATTGCGCGTTCGCCTGATCGACCCGGGTCCACAAACCATTTCCAATTTTAAGGTCCGGGCCGCCCCCGACTCGATACTCACCACCATCGGCGAGCCGTTCGGGTTTCAGGCGCCGCTGTTCAGCCTCGCCGATGCTGAAATCATCTATCCAGATTTTCCCAACAACGCCACCGACCCGAGCGTGTTTCCCGACGCCAACACCACTTACGACGGTACCTTCACGTTTTTCGCGCGCGCGGGAGTGCGCGGCGAAAACGGCGTGGATCCGCTGGAGTTCATCGTCTGGGACGGTGACCTCGATCACGGCGCCTACGACGGCGTCACCGTCGACGACGACGATCCAGATACACCCAACAATCTGTTGCCGGTATGGGCGGTTCCCGAAGCCATTTTCGAAACGGCGCAACCCACCAGCCGATTCAATCCGCCGGACGACGTCGCCGCCGCCGACCACCCCGTAGACGGCAAGTTCGTGCGCACCCCTTCGGTGGTCTACGACATCCACCCCGCGGCCGCGGACGGCTTGCCCGGCGCTGCGTTTTTCACCAACGATAATCCGTCCGGGAACCAGGAATGGGAACGCTTCCGGCTCTCGGAACTGCCCGAGGACGCGAGTACGGCGGATTTCCACGCGAATTCCGATCCGCCCGTCGGCGACCTGCTCGCGGGTATCTACAAGATCGTGGTGCGGGGCATGGATCTGCAGAACTTCAACGCCTGGCGTGTGCCAACCATCTGCACCACCTCGGCCGGCGACCCCTGCCCGGAACCGACGTCGTTGCGCGT
>CAMYIN010000077.1 GCA_947258495.1 uncultured Gammaproteobacteria bacterium | reverse complement strand
ATCCATCCTGGCGATCACGGACAGCAACAACGCCAGGATGGATGGGTAACGCAGGTAGCGTAGCCGCGTTGCGGTCTCCGACTGCGGATTTCGACAGCCTTGCCAGCTCAGTGACGCGTCTCGCCCGGGCGATGATTCTGCCGAGGCGACATGGAGCGCGTGGATTTTCCTGTCAGACATTATGTGTGATTGTCATTCGCCGGGACGGTTCCCCGCGCTCATGCGCGGGGAGATTCACCATGATGTTCCCGGGTGCCGGATCAACCCGACCATCCGGCCTTTCTCAGACCTGCAATATTCAGCTCGGTGAGTGCCGAGTTTCGCACGAAAATGCGTCGATAGTCGTCTTCGTTACGGATTTTGCGGATTTTCAGGTAGCGTTTCAGCGCGTCCGAAGCCAGCGGCTGGTGCCCAAGATGCCCGAGAATCACCGCGTGCAGTCCGAGCAGCGTACCCAGTCGGGGAGCAAGCGACAGCGCGTCCTCGCAGGTGTTCAGCGCCTCCTCGAACCTCCGCTGCCCGAGCAGGCACAGCGTGAGGTTGGTAAGAAACAGCACGCGATCGGGGTCGAGGGGACTGAGCGTCAAGGCCGCTCGAGCGTAGGGTTCCGCCGCAACCGCATCGCCCACATGGGTCATTGCCAGTCCCAGCCAGGCGTTGGCGAGCGGAGAGCTGGGGTTGGCTTGCACCGCGAGACCGGCGTCGCCGACCGCGTATTGCAGTTCGCCCTTCCAGAAATGCGCGATTGCGCGCGAAATATACGCGGCCGGGTCGTTCGCATTGAGGGCATGCGCCTTGTCCGCAAGCTGGAAGATGCGACTGATCGCCGCATCGACATCCTGCACCGAGAAGATGACGATTTCGTCGCTGAGTATGAGCGCCAACAAAGAATAAGGTTCCGGAAAGTCGGCTGCGTTGCGCACCAGGTTCTCGAGGTGTTGTTTTGCTTTGCGGACGCCGTCTTTCGTCCTCAAGCTCCGCTCCGAAACGGCGTGCAGGTAGATGTCCCAGGCATTGAGATCGTCGGGGTTTTTTCGCAGGGTTGCCTGATATTCCGTTCGGCATATCTCCGGTGTCACCGCGGCGGCGATATGAAACGCGACGTCGTCCTGGACCTCGAATATATCGGCGAGCTCGCGATCGTAACGTTGCGACCACAAGCTTCTGTCGGTGCGGGCGTCGGTCAGTTCGGCGGTGATGCGCACCTTGTCGCCGCTGCAGCGCACGCTGCCTTGCACGAGGTAGCGAGCGCCGAGCTGCTCGGAAATCTTCTTGCCGCTGGTTTCCATCCCCTTCAAGGCAAATGTGGAGTTCTGTGAAATCACCGGGAAGGAACGCCAGTACGACAGGCTGGTGATGATGTCCTCCGTCATGCCGTCTACGAAATACTCCTGATCCGGATCGGCGCTGAGGTTGCGGAACGGCAGCACCGCAATGGCGGGTTTGTGCGCCAGCATGGGCGGCTTCGGTTTTCCGTTTTCGGACAGTTCGGCGACGTCCGAACGCACGCGATAGACATGCACCGGGTCGTCGATATTCTTGAATTGGTGCTCGCCGAGGTCGTCGAATTGGAGATCGAGCTTGTGCCGAACGTGGCGATATGCATCCGCAGACAGAAAGATTCCGCCCGGGTCCGCCAACGCCTCGAGCCTTGCCGCCACGTTCACGCTGTCGCCGTGAATGTCGTCGTCCTCTACGAGGATGTCTCCAACGTTGATGCCGATGCGAAAGACGATGCGTGGTTCCCCGGAAAGCGCTGCGTTGCGCTGCGACATACCGCGCTGAATCGCCGCCGCACAGGCAACCGCGTCCACAGCGCTGGCGAATTCCGTCAACACGCCGTCGCCCATCCATTTAACGATACGACCTCGATGGGCGGCGATGGCCGGCTCAATCAGCGCGTCGCGATGGGTTCTGAGCCGTGACAGCGTGCCGGCCTCGTCAATGCCCATGAGACGGCTGTATCCGACTACATCGGCGGCAAGAATGGCGGCCAGTCTGCGTTTCATAGGTGTCTGCATGGTCACGACAATTGCTCGTTCCGAATTGTACTCTGAGCTTTCTGCCGCAGCACTTGACGCAGCGAATACAAGCGCTCCGACCCGGTTCGGTCGCCGACGACACGCAGGGAGAAACGGGCCTCCGGTCTCTTTCGTAGCGCTGTTCGAACGGGAACAGCCCAGGCACCGGTGTACAATATCTCCGCGCTGACAACCGACGAACAACTTACGGGAGACCCGACCATGAATTTTCCTCCGCCGTTTTATCGCTGGCGTCCGCATCCCTGGCATGGTTTGGAGGTCGGGCCGAACCCTCCGGATGTGGTGCACGCCTATATCGAGATTACGCCCATCGACTCAATGAAGTACGAATTGGATAAGGTCACGGGCTATCTGCGCGTCGATCGACCGCAGCGTTCTTCATCACTGCCGCCCACCCTCTACGGCATCGTTCCGAGGACGTACTGCGGCCATCGGGTCGGTTCGCTCATGGACAAGGCGCAAAAGGGTGACGGAGACCCGCTCGATATCTGTGTAGTCAGTGAGAGGCCGATCAACCAATCGGAGGTAATCCTCGACGCCCGCGTCGTCGGCGGACTGCCGATGAACGATCACGGCGAGGCGGACGACAAGATCATCGCCGTGCTGCAGAACGATCCGGTTTGGGACGGCGCCAATGACGTACACGATTTACCGGAGGTGATCGTCGAACGCCTGCGGCATTATTTCAGTACGTATAAGTTGAGGCCGGGGGAGAAGTCCGGGGTTTCCATTGACCGTGTGTACGGGCGTGAACATGCACTGCAGGTGATACTTGCATCAATGGCGGACTACGACGAAGAGTACGGAAGCTGAGCTTCGCCTGCCGAACGCAGCTCGGTCGCAAATCTGCAAATGCTAATTTCATCGCGCACGCGGCCGCCCGACCCGTCTCCGCCAACCCGCGTGCCCCTCGCGCCGCGACCGCGGGAATCCTCAAATACACATGATGCAGATCAAGGAAACCCGCACCGGCAAATGATCTAGTTGCGATTCTTGTGCTCGAACGGATCTGGATAAACAATAATCATGGGCGATGAGCTGAATCTGTGGTTGATTGGCGGGGGGTTGCTGGTGGGATCGGCGTTCGGAGTGGTGGTGCAGCGTTCCCGCTTCTGCATGGTCGCCGCCGTGAGCAATTTCACCCTGATCCGGGATTTCCGGCAAATTCACGCGATGCTGGCGGCGATCGCCGTAGCCGTTGTCGGCACTCAGGTGCTGGACTCCCTTCAGTGGGTGACGATAGCGGATGCCGGTTATCGCGCCGGGCGCGTCGATTGG
>CAMYIN010000076.1 GCA_947258495.1 uncultured Gammaproteobacteria bacterium | reverse complement strand
CCGGCACAGCTCTGCCATGGTGAACTCGCGGCTCAACCACGCTTCAATGAATGCACGTCTTTGGTCCATGATACAGGTCTCTTTCCAGGGCATAGGGCAGGTCCTCCTGTCCCATACCGTAACAACCTGTAAACCATGTGCCCGGTTTCATGTGTAAACGATGTGCCCGGTTCATACCATTTGCTACTGGATTCCCGCGTCCGCGGGAATGACGGGATAGTCTCAAATGTACGCCGCGCGCACCCGGAATCTGAACGGGCATTCGTAGCAGCGAGCTTGCTCGCGAATAGATGCAGGGCACGCCGCCCGCAGCGACTTCTTCTGCGTTCGGTCATTACCTACGCTCCAACGCAGCCACTAGACTATTCGGAGCACTGCGCCACGAACGTCTCGGCTACCGATTCTCCGGACGTATGCCAGACTAACGGCACGTAAACGGAGGCTAGTTTTAGGTTCCCCGTTAGTCTGTTCAGAACAAGGACCCCAGCACCTGCCTGAGATTCACTTGTGCGCCGATCGATTGCGGTAATGTAGCGGTTGTCCATGCGCACGATGTCATAAAACGAGTCGCCAAACGTAAGCCAGCGGTTTTCAATATCGACTTTCAGCGCAACGTGTTTACTTGAGGGCGGATCAGTTGAAACACAGTTCAACCGACTTTGCGCACCAATAGCAGAGTCACTGATCGTGGCCGCTAGCAGTGCGGCGCCAAGAAATGCTCGCATCGATTCCAGGTCCCCTCGAGTTTGAAGCGGTTAGCTTAGCGGTGTTTGCCCTGATTCTGCATACATTCTTAGAACCGTCCGGTCGGGGTCGGGAACAGCCAGTCCGCCGGCCGACGTTCTTGACGAACGGGGACATTCAGAATTCGTAAGTGATTGAAGCCACGTTTACACCACTGCGGGAACTCGAAAGATCAGTAGGTCGGGAACTCTGAATGTCCCCATTTGCGCCCCACCGTCGTCCCCGCGGAAGCGGGGATCCAATAGAAAAATCTTCCCTAAAATCGAGTTGGACAGAAACGAGCAGGACATCTGGTCATAAAACTATCCGAATTACCGCTATCGACCGGAGGCGGACGAAGGCCAAAAGCCATGATAGGGTACTCGTGCTCGAAAACATGGGTTGCAGACCCATGACTTTTGCAGCTGTTGAAAGGGTGATCCATCATGACTACATCTACCGAAGATGGGTTGGTACTCGATAAGAACAGGAAAGTCGCCGGTATGGTGAATGCAGAGGGGACATTCAGAGTTCGTAAGTAATTGAAGTTACGTGTGCATCGCCGCAGAAACCCGGAAAATCAGTAGGATAGGAACTCTGAATGTCCCCGTTCGCCCCGCATGCTTTCTTTCATTTCTGACGCCCTAGATATTCAGGGGTTTTAGGGGAAAAAATGGCAAATACTCGCCTATTGGCTGATCTAGAGAGAGCTCTCGATCTCTTGAAGCAGGTGGATGAAAGTGAGCTGGACTTTCCCCCAGACGCAAATGTCTCCCCTGATATTCACCAGCTGACAGGTTTGGAGGAGTATCCCGCAGAAACCCATCTAGCGAACCTGCAAGCTAGAATTGCAGCTGTTTTAAAAGCGGGTGACAAGCTGGAGCCGCGTGATCCCTCTGACTATGTGTCAAAGTTAATCGTCGCTTGCGTAAGGCTTGCCCCGCCAAGCGACGATTGAGCTTATGCCGATCAGACCAAGAGCTGCTTAGCGACCCCGCGGTTCTGGCAGACAATCTCCGCTGCGCGGGTTGCGCCTGTATGTTTTGAGATTCTTTATCCGTGGCCGATGTTCGCTGGATCCGGGATCGCGTAAACCGCGACAGGCTTCTTACGACCGCGGATATCAGCCTCGTGGCGCAGAAACGTCGACAGATCAATGCCGGCGCACTCGGCCGTCGTTTCAGAGACGACCAGCGTGCAGTCGTAGCTCTTCGTTAGCTGCTCTAAGCGCGCTGCAACATTGATATTGTCGCCGACCGCCGAGAGCATGGGCGTGGACGGCGGTCCCATGGTGCCGACGATAGCATCGCCCCTGTGAATCCCGATTCCGATACGCAGCGGCTCATCGAGTTCCGGGCGCAGCCGTTCGTTCAGCAGCGACAGTCGGCGGCTCATTTCGGCGGCACCCCGGAACGCGTCTCGACAGCCTGACTCGATGTTCGTCTTCAAGCCGTAAAGTGCGAGTAAACCGTCGCCGGAGAACTGCGCGTAGTGTCCGGCGGTCGCGGCAATCGCCGCCGACATCTCTGCGAAGAACTCGTTAAGCACGAATACGGCGTCGTAGGGGAGTCGTTGTTCACAAAATCGGGAAGAATCGCGAAGATCGACGAATACAGCGACCACCTCCCGCTCATAGCCACCGACACCCCCCGGCCGAAACGCAGCGTCAGCGCTCACCCCCGCAGGGAGCAGCGGTTTGATGTCGAGGTCGTGCACGGGACGCAGCTGGCAGGCCAGGCGGACGTTCGGCGCGGCCTTTATTCGCTGCAAGGCGACGGCTTCAAGCCGAGGCACGGGCGGCAATCGCTCCGCCCCCGAACCCACCCTTATGCGGCAGGTGGTACAGCGGGCACGGCCACCGCACACCGACGCGTGGGGGACGCGGGCTTTGCGCAGCGCCTCCAGCACGCTGAATCCGATGGGTGCGAGAACGACTTTGCCTTCGGAATGATGAATGCGGTAAACGCCCCGCCGCCGCTCCCGCCGATCGCGGATCCAGCGCGCAACGAGCACCGCCAGCAGCATGATCAAGAGAACCGAGATCACCTGCGGTTCCAGTCCGTCCTTGAACTCGCGCAGCTCTGGCGCCGCGGCCTCGAGGTGCTCGAAGAATTTTGCCTTGATTGCCGGGTCCGCGGTCAGTGCCTGCATGTCGAGCGCGGCGCGCACGTAGGCCACAATGGCCAGCAAGGGAAGCAACACCGCGACGGGATAAAGGTAGGTCAAAGACCTGGCGTACCAGGGTCGCAGACGAAGCCAGTAGTGCAGACCCATTGTCAGGTGGATCCAGACAATGAGGACGAGGATCGGCTGCTTGATGCGCAGCCATGAATCGCCCCACAAGCTGGTTAGGACAATGGGATAGCCTACATCGAAACCGATAAGCGCCTGGTTAACGCGCGTGCCGATCACGTGACCCGCGAGCAGAAAAGGAATGAGCAAACCCAATGCCAGTCGCGTGCTTTCCCACGCCGGCATCCGCAGCGTGCGCCGGCGGTAAAGCGCCCGCAGCGCGAGCAGAAAGTGCAGCGCCAATGCGCCGTAAAGCGCCACTGTCCCCGGCGGGCTCTGCCAGATCGCGGCGTTGTAGCCGCGGTACG
>CAMYIN010000075.1 GCA_947258495.1 uncultured Gammaproteobacteria bacterium | reverse complement strand
TACGCGATACGCCGTCTTTTCGGAAGACCGCCGGCGCGCTCAATCACTTAGGCACGGAAACCGCTGCCGACAACCCTTTCGCCGAGAACGCGCTTATCGAGTTAGAAATGCTGATCGAGGATCTTCTGGATTTGGCCGGCGAATACATCAAAAAGTGTGAAACGCAGCAAAGATTCGCGGCCGAGCTGGGCGGATTCGCGCCCCTGCCAATGAAACGTGAGACGCCATACATGCATGCTTTCAATCATCTGGGCGAACACGCGAAATTGCTTGGGCGCGCGCTTGGGCGCGTCGATCGCGCGATCTGCTGGATTCGAGCCGTTCCCGGGGCGTTTGATATCGAACGCGAAGAGGTCAAAGGATTGATAAGGGGTCTGGTCAGGCGGTCGCGCGCGATCTTTCACCGGGCGGCGTTTTACTATCGCCGGATGCAACACGTCACCCGGGACGACGTGCGCAAGAGAAGACCCAATGCCGTGGAATTGGCGACCAAACTGAACGGCGTGCCGTGCCAGGAGGTGCTTAACGGGCAATTGCGGTGTAAATACCGCCGGGTGGGATTGTTGGGGATGGAGTCTAAGCAAATACAGGAATAGGTCTCTCCGCGAGGACGTTCAACCCGCTCTACGGAGTTGCGCGCCCTGCCCTATCTCGCTGGGCGCGCCCGATGGTGCGACCGCACCTACATCGACGCCGCACCCCTCGCGGATCCGGGGGTGGGCAAAGTGGGGACAACTCCAGGGGCAAGTCGAAGACTTATCCCGAGTTGTCCCCACGGTTCCGCCGATCCAATTGCCCCTTTCCGCTCGCGCGCGCTCGATCGGAATTGTCCACGCCCGGACCCGAAAGGTGAGAACAAAACGCCAACGAGCGCCCGTCACTGGCTCGCCAACGGTAGACAGTGACGGGCGCGCGGGCCGCGCCCGTAACCCGCGCCCCGCGCGGCGATCCGACCGGTTGCGAAGTCGGCCGCGACATGACGGCCACATGATGGACTATTTACTGTCGATATTTCGTCAGTATATATATCCCTAAAACGCTTGACTTACGAAGGCGCGCCCACTAGATTTGGCTCCCAAGAAAGACTTCGCAACCGGTCGACCGACACCGGCGCTCTGTGAGCGAAAGACGGTCCACTCCCACGTACCTGCTGAAAGAGGAGAAAGAGCGCAGCTCTTGCAGGGCCTTCCGAAACTCGGACAGACACGGGGACCTTCAGGAGGAAGGCTTCGTCCTGATCCGCAGCCGAACGAAGGAAGGGGCTTCCGAGCGCGGTGCGCTGCTAGGCACCACACTCGGACGGCGCATCGCGGCGGAGCGATAGATATTCGATCCGCCGGCCAGCGCCCTACCCCTTCCACGCATCGGCGTCGCTGGCGCGAGTGCGCCACGACCTGGTGCGTTCCCCAACGCTCGAGCGAAGTGAACCTGGCAAGCTTCGCCCCGAGCCGGTTTTCCGGGTGAATCCGTCGCAACAAAAGCGGTAAGTCCCATCAACGCTTGGCAAGCCGCTGCTGCCTAATCCTGCTGCAGAAGCGCCCACAGGCCCTGCTGCAGGCGCCCTTACTTGGGCACCGTCGATACGTGTGTGATCGACGTTAAATCCGCCTTCAAACACCTCCGGTCGCCCAACGGCCCGAGGGGCGGATTAACACTAACCACATGAGACACACACAGGAATTTGGAACGCACTGTATGAAAGCGCTGGCCTGGGACTTGCTGCAATTGACGCGGCGCTGTCGCGACGGGGCCGCAGGCACCCAAAAGGAGCGCCACATGACGCTCCAGTTGGCGGCACGCCAGCTGGAGCGCGAACTCGGCTATCGGCATCTGCGGGCCCACTCACTGAAGCCGAAACACGTGCACGCGTTGATCGGCCACTGGCAACGCAACGGCGTCGGCGACGAAACCATCCGCAATCGCGTTGCCGCCCTGCGTTGGTGGGCGGAGAAAGTCGGTAAAATAAACGTCGTCCCCAGGACCAACGCCGAACTCGGTCTCGGCGAACGCCGCACGACGGCCCGGGAAAACCGCGCCGTGCAACTGTCGAACGCGCACCTTGCGCGAATCCCCTGCCCTTTCATCCGCGCCAGTATCACGCTGCAGGCCCATTTTGGACTCAGGCGCGAGGAAGCCATGAAGCTGCGTCCCGCCTGGGCCGATCGCGGCCGCGCGCTGGTCCTCAAGGGCTCGTGGTGCAAGGGCGGCCGGGAACGGGAGATTCCGATTACGACGCCCGCGCAGCGGGCCGCGTTGGACGCGGCGAAATCTCTGGTCGGCGCGGGATCGCTGATCCCGCGCCACCGCTCGTATAAGACGCATCTCGCAAGCTGGAAAAGACAGACCGCGGAGTGCGGGCTGTCGCGCACCCACGGGCTGCGCCACCGATACGCGCAACAGCGCTATTACGCGATCGCGGGTCGACAGTGTCCCGTCGCCGGTGGACCGGCGGCGCGCGCGCTGTCCGGCGCGGAGCGCCAGCAAGACCGCGCGGCCCGCGAGATCATCGCCCGCGAACTCGGGCACGGTCGTATCGGCGTAACGCGCGTATATCTCGATCCGTAACGATTATTCAACCCAAAAGGAGAGACCCATGAAAATCCACATCACCGCCACCGGCAATTTAGAAAATCAATCCATCAATACCGAAACCGAGATCAACGGGCGCACCAAGCTCGTGTTCCGCATGGCGCTCGATCAACCGGAACGGCGAGAGAACGACGACGAGTTCGGCGTCACGTGGGCGGCGCGCGACGGTGTCGCGGTCCACTGCGAATACTGGACGCGCCACCCGGAGCACGTCTCCCGGCTGCTGCGCAAGGGCCTCCCGGTGCAGGTCAGTGGCCATTTGACCGTGGATACCTATCGCACGAAAAAGACCCAGGAATCCCGGGAATGGCGCGCGCTCCGCATCGAGCGGATTGCGGTACCGCTCGAGCGCATCGAGCGCGTTGAAATCCGGCAGCGAAATCAAGGCACGAAGCCGGACACCAACCAGCTCTGGGCGGCGATTTGAGCGGAAAATCGCGCCCTAAAATCAATAAAAACAGAGAGTTATGCGGGGGTTTGACGATCAAACCCCCGCATCACCGGGCGCAGAATGCGCCAGGTGATGGCGGTGCGCACGATCGCCCCCAAGGGGCCCTGAACGGTCGGTTCGTGGTGGCGCAAGCGCAACACGGATTCCTGCAAACGCCGCCATACGTCCGTCTCCACGCTGATGTATTCGTTCACGGTATTGTCGAGCGGCACGTCGCTTTCGGCGACCATCTCCACCCATTTTTCCTCCGGCAACTGCAGGAAGTCGTCGAGCGCTTCGCTCACCCA
>CAMYIN010000074.1 GCA_947258495.1 uncultured Gammaproteobacteria bacterium | reverse complement strand
CAGCTCCTCGACATCACCCACGGCGATGCCGAAGCGCCGTTCGATCGAAGCGTCGACATGCGGATAAGTCGGCTGCGACGCAAGATTGAGACGGATTCCCGGGACGCGCAGTTGATCAAGACCGTCCGTGGCGGCGGGTATGTATTCACGGCGGTGGTAGAGGAAAGTTCGGAGGATGAAACGGCTGATACCTGACACGATGGTCGCACGCACCCTTCTGGTGCTGATCATTGGGCTGACGGTGTCCCATGCGCTGAGTGTCAGCCTTTACTTCACCGACCAGTCCACTGCTTTCATGTTTGCCGGTGGAGAACATGTCGCCGACCGTATCTTGACCATTGAGCGACTCACCAAAACCGCGCCACAGGTCGAACGGCAACGCATCGTTGCGCTGGCGGACGACCCCGAGCTTCACGTCATGTGGAGCCGCGATAGCGCCACAGGTGACGGAATTGCGGCCGACCCGAAGGCCGAGATTTTCCGCGACGCCTTGGCCACTCAGTTCGGCAATCTTGACGATTGGGATCTGAGGCTGCGCCATGCGGAAGCGATTACGTCGGGTCCCTGGCGAGAGCATGCCCGGCAAGAGCACGACGGGAGCGAGTTTGGTGAAACACTGATGGTCTCCCTGCAGCTCCCTGATTTGAGCTGGTTGAATTTCGCCGCACCCATTAAATCTCCCGAGCCCTTCTGGACCCTCCGCTTTGCCATCTCGATGGTGGTGATGCTGTTCGCGGTCGGCATCTTGTCGGCCCTGGTCGTATTGCATCTGACGAAGCCGCTCTCCGTTTTCGCGCAGGCCGCTCGGCGGCTTGGCGTCGACGTCAAGGCGCCCGCGTTGCCGGAGCGCGGCCCGGCGGAGATTCGTCAGGCGACACAGGCCTTCAACGAAATGCAGAACCGAATCCAGCGCTTCGTTGAGGATCGCGTGCAGATGGTGGCGGCAATCTCCCATGATCTGGGCACGCCAATCACGCGTCTGCGGCTGCGTACGGAGTTCGTGGCGAACAGGGAACAGCGGGAGAAGATGCTGGCCGACCTGGACGACATGGAAAAGATGGTTTTCTCGGTTCTGTCGTTCGCCCGGGATGACGCCGCCAGCGAACCCCGCGCGCTCGTCAATCTCAGAACACTCCTGCAGCGGGTCTGCGATGACATGACCGACATGGGACATACGGTTTCCCTGGACGCGGGTGACGAGGCCGTGGGCTACGAATGCCGGCCTGCCGCGATTCGTCGCGCCCTGACGAACCTGATCGAGAACGCCGTCAAATACGGGGGCGAAGCAAGGGTGTCGCTGGATGCGACATCGGACGCCATCCTGATACGAATCGACGATGACGGCCCGGGTATCCCGGAAGAGCTCCGGGAAGAGGTCTTCAAGCCTTTCCGGAGGCTGGAGGCGTCACGAAGCCGCGAAACCGGCGGTGCCGGACTTGGCCTGACCGTCGCCCGCACGATCGTCCGCGGTCTTGGCGGTGACGTCACCCTCACGAATCGAAGCGAAGGCGGGCTTCGTGTCGAGGTGCGTTTGCCGCCCCCGGCCGGCACCAACGGGACACGTTGACGTCATTGCGCGTTGACTTAGGGCCCGTACGAAACGGCGCGCGCTCTTCAGCTTTCAATCCGCCGCGTCGTCCTATTCCTCGCCCGCAGTATTCACATCCCGCTGAATAACTATTCGGGCTGGCCATTTGGCAGAGGGCAACCAGCGTGTCGGCGGATATTTCAACTTCTCGGCCGTGGAAAACCAGAATGTCCGCCACCGCTGACTTTTCAAAACTGATGTTAGCCATATGGCCACGTATTATTGTCGATTGAAGCCAAGCGCTGTGTTGCTCGTCGCTACACGACGATGTGCTTACCCTTTTTCCCGCATTCGAGTCCGTGGACAATGTGATCTTTCCGGTGGTCACGATAACAAGGACCCGCGATGGCAAAGAACAGGAAATCGCCCGGCGAGGCCCGTGAACTCGTAATCGGGGTTCAAGAGCCAACCATGCAGGACCGAACAGTTGCCAACGCCTCCAGGGAAATAGGACTCGCGCCCGCAGCGTATTACCGATATCGCAAGATCGCCGGCGCACACATAGGCCCTGCCTTGGTCAAGGACTGGAACCGGCTGGCCAGAGATTGGCGAGCCCCCCTCTTTGACCAACTCCCGTCACATGAAGCGCGCAAATCTCGCTACGCGGTAGCGGATGTCGTGCGGAGCTGCTTCGGTGTTCCAGCTCCGAACCGGAAGACGGATTTGCTGTACCAACTGCGGCAGCTCGAACAGGCCTTCAATTCATTAATCGAGACATACGAAGGCCTCCGCCGCGAGGCACGCGGCATTGTCGACGATATTGCCGGGCGGAACCAAACGCAACCCGCGTTTGCATCGGCGGTTTATGAATTACGGCACTTCGCACACGAGGTTTCGACGCTAGCCAATGGTTTGTCCGAAACGGCGGGAGAGAGCGGCAGCGCATCGGGAGGTCCAGATCACGACTCCCGGATCGACCATCTAACCGTGGCCCTGGCGACCCTTTATGCGAGACACATTGGTAAACCGCCGGTTCATACCTACAACCCATATGACGATGACCCGTTACCGTCGAGCGAATTCAACAAGTTCGCTTTCAGCGTATTCGATCACTTCCTGCCCGAGCTCGAGGTCGGGCGGCACACGCTCACAACTGCCATGCGCCATGCGGCCGCGCGCATCGACTAAACCGACGACATCGAGTTGAAGCCAGTCGACGGCGATTTCGAGATCGAACTCACCGGCAATATCGCCCACATGGTGGAGGCGTCGCTGGCCGGGCCCGGCAGCAAAAAGGCCGTCCTGGATGAGAGGGCGGCCTGTTCGGTAAAAGTGGTTGCGGGGGCAGGATTTGAACCTGCGACCTTCAGGTTATGAGCCTGACGAGCTACCGGACTGCTCCACCCCGCGTCAGTTCAGATATTCCGAACAACGGATGTCGGAGGGACTCTCCGGGATCCGGGACACATCGCGAACAGGTTGCGCGGCTTGCGCCGTGTTCCGTCCATGGAAGGCCTGGCGGCGACCTACTCTCCCACGCCTTAAGACGCAGTACCATCGGCGCTGGGGGCTTTCACGACCGAGTTCGGGATGGGATCGGGTGCTGGGACCCCCGCCATTACCACCAGACCGTCGATGAACGGAACGCGTGTCTTTCTCGTCTCTTTGTCTCTTTGTCTCGTCTTCTGTTCGACCGTCGCCCGGGCGCAGGCCGGCTCTTGCCGCTGCGCGTGACGGGTTCGTAAATGCGATCAAGCCTATCGAGCGATTAGTACCGGTTAGCTTCATACATTGCTGCACTTCCACACCCGGCCTATCAACGTGGTGGT
>CAMYIN010000073.1 GCA_947258495.1 uncultured Gammaproteobacteria bacterium | reverse complement strand
CGGTGCGGGACGTCGTCGCCCACACATTGAACGGCAACGCCGGCGATTGCAGCGAAAACTCACTGTTGTCGAATGCGATCGTCTCGATCAAGCAGCGTCCACTGGTGCCGACGTGGCTGATCGTCGTCGACAGCATAACCGACGAACCGATCGCCACGCTACCGAAGTCGAGCGTCAACGGACTCACCACGCACAACTCGCTCAGCGGAGGCGTCGGCGTCGGAGTAGGCGTCGGGCTCGGGGTCGGCGTCGGGCTTGGCGTCGGCGTCGGCGTCGGCGTCGGGCTTGGTGTCGGCGTCGGTGTCGGTGTCGGAGTCGGCGTGGGGGTCGGTACTATGGTACCGCTACCGGTCAGATTCACCGCGACGGTAAATACCGCACCGGTCGGATTTTCCAGGGTTACGGTCATCGTATTCGAATCGGTGCCCGCATCCACGGGTCTGTACGCCACCACTACGCCGCGGGAACTCGTCGCCCAGACGTTGAACGGGACGAATGGCGATTGCAGCGAAAACTCGCTGTTGTCAAACGTGACCGCACGTACCAGGCAACGGCCGCTGGTGCCGACGTGGCTCACGTTGGTCACCCCCGTCGCCGTCGTCCCTACATCAACCGAACCGAAGTCCAACGTCGTCGGAATCACCTGACAGACTTCGTCGCCCGGCGTTGGTGTCGGTGTCGGTGTAGGCGTTGGCGACGGGGTCGGGGTCGGTGACGGCGTCGGCGTCGGAGTTGAGGTCGGTGTCGGGGTCGGCGTAGGCGTCGGAGTTGAGGTCGGTGTCGGGGTCGGCGTAGGCGTCGGAGTTGGTGTTGGTGTTGGTGTTGGTGTTGGTGTTGGTGTTGGTGTTGGTGTTGGTGTTGGTGTTGGCGTAGGTGTTGGTGTTGGCGTAGGCGTTGCCGTTGGCGTCGGTGTTGGCGTAGGAGATGGTGTCGGTGTTGGGGTCGGAGTCGGCGTGGGAACCGGTTCACACACGGACGGGGAATCCGGCGTGCACGTCCAGCCGTCTTCTATCTGGCAGTTGGCGTCGCAACCGTCGCCGGGATCGGTATTGCCGTCGTCGCATTGTTCACCTGGCCCCTCGAGGAAACCGTTGCCGCACACCTGGCTGACCTGGCAGTCCGGATCGTTCGGTTCCCGCAAGCCGTCACCGTCGTTGTCCAACCCGAACTGGCCGAAAATGCCGGTACCCGGACTGGCCCCGTTCTCGTCACAGGAACTGATGTTGCGGGTGGCGAATCCGGGAGGCACGACTTCTTCACCAACCAGGGCGACGCTGTCCACGGCATGACAACCGGAACAGGCGCCGACGCCGAGGATTTTTTCGTGGTGGCCGCGCAACCCGTCGCCGCTCGGGTCGGGCGGTGTCGTCGGGTCACCCGGACCCGGCCCGTCCTCCACCCGCCCGTGACACCCCACGCAGGATACGCCTGTGTAACCGGGATCGATGCTGCGCCGGGGATTCATATACACGGGGCCCTGGAAGCTCTCGTAATGACAATCGAAGCAGCTGAGGCCTAAGCGGTTGGCGTGACCGGCCATTAAATCGTCACCCCAATTCACCGGATCGTCCCGGGTCCGTGATGTGTACGGATCGGGATGCGAAGCGAAGCCGCCGTGACAGGTGACACAAAAACCCACGGATTTGCCGTCCGGTCCCTTACCCGCCGACCAACTCAGAAAGCCATACACCGGCGACAGCCAGCACGTGGTGAATAGTACCAATCCCACCGTGGCTCCCCACCGCATCCGGTCGAAAATACTCTTCATACGCAAACGCTTTCCCAATTTACTCATTCCTTCCCAAACCCGATCCCGACACTGCCGCGGCCTTGAAGGCGTGCATTGTACCACAGCACACGCGGTTATCAGGTCGTACTCTAGTGCAGGTTGTGACCTCTCAGTGCAGTAACAATATCACTCGTACGCTAAGAACCCGACCGCGATTGCTAACGGTTGGATACGGATTTCGTAAACACCAAAGAGCGCATAGATAAACGCTTACGAAAAATTCGCGAATTATTACAATTTTTATTAATTCGTTGCGGCTTGTGTGACTAGGTTACCGTCGGTTCGACTAGATCGAGGATATAACCTAGTGAAGCATGATGTAAATCAAGGATTACGGCCTAAAATAATTAACATATTTCGGGGTATGGTGTAGCTTCGTCACACTCGTCACATAGAGGATGCAACCGGCGTCAGGTAACTGGTGAGGAATTCTGTCTTTGAGGAGCGGATCGTGGTATGTTTGTGGCGGGTGGCGTATGCTTCATTACAAGTTGAAACAAAGCATTGATGTGCACGAAGATTTTGGGTTTTCCCGGACAGACTTTACTATTTTTTAGGAGGGGAATTTCGATGAAGAAGTTAATTGCAAGCTTGGCGGGCTTGGGCGCGAGTCTCTTTTTTATGCCGTTGGTGCTGGCGGCGCCTGGTGACGGACTCGCCGGTACCAAGCACGACTTCTCGGGTATCGGCAATCCGCAGACGGGCGCGTGCACCTTCTGTCACACGCCCCATAAGGCGCAGTCGCAGGCGCTGCTGTGGAATCACGCGTTGACTACGAACACGTTCTCATGGACGGATACGGTAACCACTGCCGGCACGGCGTTTCCCACTTTTGTCGGCGATAGTTACAAGGGACCCACGGTCAAGTGCCTGAGTTGCCACGACGGCAGTGTGGCCATCGGCGATATCGGCTGGTGGAACGGTGGCGACCCGGGTACCCTGCTCAACGTGACGATTCCTAACGGTGAAAACGCATTCAGCATCGGCTTCGGCGGCGACATGACCGGTAACCACCCGGTCGCCATGCCGTTTCCTTACCAGAACGCCCCGAGCACTTACAACGGCTCCACCACGGGCTCCGGGATAACTTTGGTCGACTGGAAGGCGGATCCGCGGGATTTCAACATCGTTCTCTACAACGACGATGGTGCCGGGAACATCTCGAGAGGTGCCGTACCGGGCCAAACCGGTATCGAGTGCGGGTCCTGCCACGATCCACATAACGGTCCCAAGGTCACCGGACCATGGTTTCTCTACGTTAACCTCGGTGGAGCAACGGGCGCTGACGGCTACATCTGCGAGAAATGCCATAATAAGAGTGGCTCGTAGCCAAGCGGAACCACTCTGAAGCACGCAAGATCGTAACACGCGGCGAACTTGACCAAGGCGAAGGGGTGTTCACATCTACGTGAACACCCCTTTTTCGTGAAAGCGACGATCGCGCGTGGATTATCTTCAAGCATGAACTCGCCATCGCCCGCGTCATTACAGTCCGAGAGAAATTCGCTTCCGGTTGAAGATCTTCGCCACATACCTGCGAAATTTGCGTTTGCTCCGGTTTTCAACGGTCACGAACCGCATAACGCGCACGGTGGACCGAGTAGAACGCGTTAAGTCTTAGTGCGTATCGCATTACCCAAGCCCATTTGGCGGGCACTACTCTAAGCAGACGCCGGGTATGTGAATGACAATACCCTGAGTTGATACTATATTCAGCAACAAGCTCCACATTCCCATAAGGCTTTTTACTGCTGGTACATTGCGGTGTCCGACGTGGCACCGACTTTCGATACGAGTATCCTGATACGCAGTTCCACCCATTCGAGTACGGCGATGTTGAAAAATCACGCAACCCGCGATACAGGGCGTAAACTACTCGCGATTCCGCTCACTTTTCAGCCAAAGCCCGGCTCACGGCGTACTGCTTCGCGCCGTCTCGAAGCTTGGTCTCTTTTTGCTCTGTCCCTGTTGGCGTTCGTGGTAGCCGGCTGTGTGCGCGTTCCGGAACAACCGGAAACGGAGCGCCTGATGTGGCCGCCCCCGCCGCTCACCGCACGCATCGAGTTCGTGCGCAGTATCGTCAGCGAGAAAGATATTGAAACCGACACCACTTTTACCGAGCAGGTGGTGAACTTCCTCGCCGGTGTTAAGCCGCCGCCGACACGCATTGTCGAGCCCATGGGCATCACGGTATCCGACGACGGTGGCCGCATCTATGTTGCGAACTTCCGGGGTTCGGTGTTCAGTTTCGATTTCGTCAATCGTAAATTCAATAAGATCGCGCCTTTGGGTTATCCCGTCGGTCTAGACCTCGACGCCGCGGGCAATCTCTACATCGTCGAGCAACTGAAGAAACAGATCTCCGTCTACGACCCGAACGGGAAGCGACTTCGCGGCATCACCCATCCGAGCATAGAGCGACCGACGGGGATCGCTATTGACCGGGTTCGGGGACGAATATACCTTGTCGACACGGGACGCAGCGAACAGAGCAGTAAGACCAAACAGGGACACAGTGTAAAGGTATTCAACTTGAACGGTGAGTTGCTTCGTCAAATCGGTAAGGGAAGGGGCTCGGAACAAGGTCAACTGCTGTATCCCACTTATGTAACCGTCGACGCAAAGGGCAACGTCTATGTCACGGACACGTTAAACAGCAGGGTCCAAGTATTCGATTCCGAGGGTAACTATCTCCGACGCTTCGGTCAGCGGGGCAACGCCTGGGGTATGTTCGATAAACCCAAGGGCGTAGCGCTCGACAGCTTCGGAAACCTGTACGTCGCCGATTCCGGCTGGTCAAACGTGCAGATCTTCAACCAGCAAGGCGAAGTATTATTGTTCTTCGGCGGTCGCGGGCCTATTCCGGGCATGATGAAAAATCCCACCGCCATTGACATCGACGCCTACAACCGCATCTACGTGGCCGATTTCATCAATCACCGCATCAACGTGTACCGGCTGGTAAACACCAGCGCCGAGGACAGCTTCGCCCCGGCACCGCAAGGGCCCGCGGAACAGAGGCGATTCAAACGCGCCGATGGCTGATACCTGAGCTGCCCGATTCGCTCTGCGGCGCACGTTTCGGGGTCCATGTTCGCTACGAGTATCGAGGCCAGTCGGGTTGTGGACGCTGCGATCTGCAATTTCTATCCGTACCAGCGCGCAGTCGACCGATATCTCCGGCCTTCGCCGGGTTCACGGACGCCCAACTTCCGGGACCGGCTTGAAATGCATCCAACCGCATAGGCACGCAGAAGGTTTTAAGATAATTCTTGACGGTTATCATACACATTTGTTTTCCTTGAGTTCTCGGGCCATGTAGTCTAGGGAGTTGCAAAGCCGTGCGACTGGAGCCGTAATCGCACCGACCTAGGTTTTGATTCGGCATCGACGAGAGAGGAAAAGGTTGATCTTCAAGAAAACGCTACAACTGCTAGTCGGCTGCTGCCTGGCGTTGGCACTGACACTCCCGAGCGGCTGCAGTCAAAAGGTCCGTTCCATCTTTTTAGACGGCGTCGACAGCGGTCCGCCGCCCCCCACCACGAAACTGCGACGCAATCTCTTGAGCGAGATCCAGACCCTGGAACGCGAGTTAGCGGCGACCAAGAGGGAGTTGGAAGCGGCCAGAAACGCGGACAAGGCTTTGGAGCGCGAGCCGCTGCCGGTAGAGACCGCGGCGAGCTGGCCGGAGGTGTCGGAACTCCTCCCCAAGCATTCGGGGACCGGCGAGATTGATTGGAACGAGGCGCTTCGAGCCGGCACCGTTGCCCCACGGTCCGGCGTGGAGCCGGGTACCCCGGCCCAGGCGGTATTGGATTTCGACGTGCGACTGGCCCGCACCGGTACCGGCTTCGTGGCCGTCACCTACGCGCACGCTGATCATACGCAATGGCTCACCTGCGGCAACTGCCACCCCGCGATCTTCCCCCTGGAGCACGAGGTACCGAAACCCAAAATCACCATGGACAAAATCGAGGCCGGGCAGTACTGCGGCGCCTGCCACGGCACGGTCGCTTTCGGCGTCGAGGGGGCGTGCTCGAGGTGTCATCCCAACATGACGCCTTGAGCGAACCAAACGTCAATGGAACGAAAGAAACCCATGTCGCACCCAACGGCATTCGCTCGGGAACGTCGGCAATGACCACCATGCGATTCGCGCTGCGTGCGTTAAAAGGCGGTGTCAGCTCAGCCGTCGTGCTGACAACTCTCATGGTTTTCCACGCGACTGCCGATGCGGTGATCGGAGACATTACGTTTCAGCGCGACAGCGCCGGCGCCGACGACACCGCCGTGGCGGTATTCCCGCACTGGAGGCATCGTATCCACTACAAATGCTACGTCTGCCATCCGGCGATCTTCCCAATGAAGGCCGGGGCATCTAAGATAACCATGGAAGACATGCTGCAAGGCAAGAATTGCGGGGTGTGTCATAACGGAAAGCAGGCCTGGGAGGTCAGCTTCGACACGTGCCCCAAGTGTCATAAAGGGGAATAAGTTTTAAAAACAACCACACAATGGGATTTTCCAACACAGTGCCGTGCATCGTGAGTTCCGCATATGCGTCCACCGCTAAACGAATTCCGGGTGCGAACGAATACCTTCGCATACCTCGAAGCTGATGGTCGGCAAGCAACGCCCGACGCATCGAGTCTAAACAATCACGGTTGCTAAAGAACGAATACGGTCGGTCCGGGATACACCATGAACCGATGCTTGCCAGTGTACACCGGAATGCTCTTGGTACCGTCCGTCCTGCTGGCCACGGTTGAGCCCTTTCCGGACTTGGAGCCCAGATTCGAGTTCGTGTCGTCGCTGCGACCTGAACTCGCCTACTCCACACGGTTACCGATTCGTGCGCATCAGTTCGACCTCATGTTCTCGACGAATCCAGGTGGTGACGACAATAGAGTTGTCGGTCCTGTGGCTATCGTGTTTGCAACGGGTGCGATCGAACGCCTGCAGATGTTCGAGACGGACTCGGACCCCGCGTTGCCGATGTCTCAGGATAGGAGAGCCGCGCGATACCCGCACGACAGGACCCGAATGGCTGCGCGACCGGAACGAGACTACGGTCCTTCGATGGATACCGCACCCCGTCATACGTTAGTCGGTCCGCCGCTTGATACGGCGGGAAATGTGGCGCGGGTCGTGGATATCGAGATCGCGGATTTTGTCTTGGATATCGGCCCACACAAAGAGATCGTTGCCACACCGGATGGATCGGCGGCGGCGGTGGCACAACGCGCGCCTTTCGATTTCGCAGACTACGTCCTGGATCCGTCACCACGGCCGGACGGCGCCGATACCGCGACCGCGATTCCGCTGCCCGCAAACGCCGTTCTCCAAGAAGTTCCGACGAAATACGTTTGGCGTCCCATACGCCCCGTACGCGACTTGATTCCGGGTTTCCATTTGGGCCGCTGGGAAGGTCGAATCGAGGGCTATGTCGATCGCTCGCGTATCGAGACGAAAAACGACAATTTTCGGCAGCGGAACGAAAACCGTCTCTCTGAGGCGCGCCTTACGCTTCGCAATCGAGGTGCTTTCATCATCGACCCTCGTCTGCTCCGTCTCACGCTGGGCGGTACGGTCGGTGTCACCAAGGAGGAACGCGATTTACGCAGCGGCGAAACTACATTCAAGGACACCGACGACGGCGACCTGCGCGGCTACGAATTCCTGGCCGAGGTCCTGCCGTTGAATTCCTTTTCGGTGGATGTGTTCGCCAATGGAAACCGCCTGACCCAAGGCGGCAGCTTGCCCGGGCCGTTGCTCACCGATGTCAGCAACGCCGGTGTGACGGTGTCGGCGCGGCGATTGTATATCCCGTCCACGCTCAGTATGCGCGTCGACCGCGCCGAAAACGTATCCGGGACGGCGCGCCTGGTAAGCACTCGCCGCGACGAACGCCTCTACAGCATCACCTACGACGGCCGGCGTGGCTGGATCAATCGCGCCTTACGGCTGCGGTATCGCTTTGCCGATAAGAACGACAGGTTTTCCCCCACCACGGATTACAAGCGCAACGATGCCACCGCTTTTTACACCCAGGATTTTGGAACGGAGCTCAACAAGCGTTGGGATTCGCGTGTGCGCGTATCCGATCGCAGCGGGATTACGGAAGAGTCCCGGTTGGACATCGATCAACTGCTGAAGATCGACCACACCCCGAGACTGAGCACGCAATATCGATATTTTTCGACGTTCACCGATCGACCCGTCGGCGACACGGACCGGCAAACGGTCTCTTTTGTCATTGATCACCATCTCTATGAAAGCTTGAGGACGTTGCTGGAATTGAGTGATTCCATAGACGAATCCCCCAGCGGTGAACGCGGGCGGCGCCGCGGCAGGCTCGAGTTCGACTACCGAAAACAGCTTCCCCGAGACGCACGATTATCCGCGAACCTCGGGCTTTTCCAAGAGCGGGCCGACGACGATCTCGAGAGCACCCAGGTGTTTGTTTTCGAAGAACGGCACCGTTTCGACGAAACCTTTGCACTGCCGATAACCCTGAACGAACCGTTCGTCGAACCCGGATCGGTGTCTATCATCAAGACCGAGAATGGTCCGGATGTGCCGGGCTGCGGCGATTTTTCGGTGCCGCGTCGGCTCGTCGAAGAGGTGGACTACACATTGCGAGCGATCGGCGACAGCACCGAGATCGTGCCGTTACCCTGCTCCCTGAACACCACCGGGATCAACCCGGGCGACTCCATCCGTGTTGATTATATTATCGTCGTCGATCCGTCTCGAAGTATCGAGACCGAGGGCTATGCATTCAACCTTTCGGTTGAGAATCGAAACTTCCGACCGTTTTATCGTCGGACGGAGACCAATCAGGACGTAATTTCCGGGCGAGACCTTGGTCTAATCGACGATCGAGAGTCCGAGGTCTTCGGTCTCGATATGCGTTACGACACGGGGGATCTTCGAGCCCGGTTGCTGCTGGAACACGAGCGATTCGAATCGCGGGATCAGGATTACGAATCCGATCGGGTGACCCCGACGCTGCGCTACAACTACCGTCGCCGCTGGCAACTCAACTTGAACGGCCGCGTGAGCGAGACGCGGTTTTCGCGGCCCCGGGATCGCGAGACCAAGCTTCGCGCGATCAGGGCGATACTTGCCTATGTACGGGATGCCAATCTACGTATCGAGCTGTTCGGTGAAATACGGGACCTCGAAGATACGCTGGTGCCGGACGAACATCTCGAAGAGCTCGGTCTTCGCGTGCGCTGGCGGTTCGGGAAACTGGACATATTTCCAACCGTGAAGGCCGTCAATCTTGAACGCGGCACAACCGACGTTCGGGACCGACGGCTAGTACTTCGGGTAATCCGCCGATTTTGAGGACACCGATGCAACGTACCGTCCGAGCAATGTGTTCCGTGCTGTCATTGACGGCGCTCTCTGCGTGCACCGGCACGGCGATCAACGAGACCCCATCGGGGATTACGACGGCAACGACGCAGCCTGCCTGGCCCGCCCCGCCGCTGACGCCGCGCATACGCTTGCTTGGCAGCGTCGCCAAGACCCGCGACTGGGGAATCAGCCCGTCGCTGTGGAAACGGGTGAAGAATTTCGTGCGCGGCGAAGAACAGACGCTGTTCGTACGACCTTCAGGCGTGGCCGCACGCGATGACATGCTCTACGTTGCCGACATAGGCGCGCCGGCATTGTGGATCCTGGATCCACATCGACGGGGGGTCCGACGGGTGTCCATGGCAGGATCGGAACCGCTCGTATCGCCGGTGGCCGTCGCCCTGGGGCCGGACAACCGCATCTTCCTGGCCGACTCGTATCACCGCAAGGTGTTCGTTTTCGATATGGCGGGGCGGTTCCACAGCGCCCTGGCGCACGGTGAATTTCGTCGACCGGCGGGGCTGGCCTACGATATCGAAGCGGCGCGCTTGTACGTCGCGGACAGCGCCGCCCACCGGGTGTGGGTCTTGTCCGAGGCGGGACATCTGGTGCAATCGATCGGCGAACGCGGCGCCGCTCCGGGGGAGTTCAATTTTCCGACTCACGTCGCCATCGGCAGCGACAACACCTTGTACGTCACAGACGCCCTGGGCTTTCGTGTACAGAGGTTCGACGGCAATGGCCGCTTTCTCGGCGCGTTCGGAAAACACGGCGACGGCTCGGGCGATTTCGCCGCGCCCAAGGGGGTCGCGAGCGACAGCGAAGGGCACGTGTATGTTGTCGACGCGTTGTTTGACACCGTGCAGATCTTCGATCGCGGCGGCCGACTGCTGTTAAATTTTGGTGAGCACGGGACAGAGCCGGGCCAGTTCTGGTTGCCGGGCGGCATATTTATCGACGATGCCGATCGCATCTATGTCACCGACAGTTATAACCAACGCATCCAGGTGTTCCAGTATCTCAAAGGGGGCCGATTTGAATAGCGTTCCCTATCGCACCAGGACCGCAGAAATAGTAGATAACGCATTGTAAAATCAAAGGAAACAAGCGTATGTCCGGCGTTAACAAAGCACTCTACGGGTTGCTGATCCCGGCGCTGTTGGGCAGTTCGACCGCCTCCATGGCGGGCCTCCGCGACACTGCGCACAACCTCAGCGCCGGCGGGGCGGGGGCGTTCACGCAAACGCAAGTGACCGCGCTCTGCGTGTTCTGCCACACGCCCCACAACGCCAATCCGGCCGGCGCTTTGTGGAACCGGGATATCCCGGGTTACACCTACGAGCTGTACGACAGTCCCACTTCGAAGCTCGCGGAACTGGGAAGGCGGCAACAGCCGACCGGATCGTCGCGCTTGTGCCTTTCCTGCCACGACGGAACCGTTGCGCTGGGTAATCTGAGGGTGCCGCCCACATCGGGCGCTATTACGACGCTTGGTCCATTGACCGGGAAAGCGTCGCTGGGACTCGATCTCTCCGATGACCACCCGGTCTCTTTTGTCTACGACCGCGAACTCGCTCTGCGGCAGGGAAGTCTGGTCGACCCGAACGCGCTCCCCCACGACGTGCCGTTGGATCGCGAGGATCAGCTCCAATGCACGACCTGCCACGACCCGCATGACGACCCGTATAGAAAATTCCTGCGTATGGACGACACGGCGGGGACCTTGTGCTTGAGCTGTCATCTCATGCCGGACTGGAACGCGTCGATCCATGCCCGCGCTACCGCGACTGTGCAACAGGCCGGTATCAGCCCCTGGCCCGCAGACTCCCCGTTCAGCACCGTCGCCGAGCACGCCTGCACCAACTGTCATCGCTCCCATGCCGCGGCCGGCGCGGCGTGGTTATTGAGTAACGCGGATCAAAGTGGCGTATGCCTGGCATGCCACGACGGCAGTGTGTCGAATCACGATGTCGAGAGCGACTTTCAGAAAGCAAGCAGCCACCCCATTTACACCGCTGAAAGCGTCCACGAGCCGACCGAAGACCCCGTTACCATGGCGCGCCACGTGACTTGTGTCGATTGCCACGATCCACACCAGGTGGCTGAGAGCACTGCCGGCCAGGCGACCTCAACGCAACCGCGTGGCGTCAGTGGCGTCGATCTCTCCGGCTCTGTCGTCGACGAGGCAACGCAGGAGTACGAAGTATGCTTCAAATGCCACGGCGTTTTCGACGCCACCACGCTCGGGATCGTTCGCCAGGACAATATCCGCAACGTGCGGCTGGAGATCAGTCCTGCCAATCGTTCCTATCATCCCGTCGCCGCGGTGGGAGCCAACCCCGACGTGAGGGGGTTCGAAACCGGCTATTCGGCCGGCAGCATCATCGCCTGCACGGATTGCCACAACGACGACGAAGCCAGGCCGGGCGGCGCAGGTACTACGGGGCCCCACGGCTCCCAATACGCCCCGCTGTTGATCGACGAATACCAAAGCGCCGACCCCACCCCCGAATCGGCGCAGAGTTATGCACTGTGCTACAGCTGTCACAATCGCAACTTCCTGCTCAGCGAGCAAGGCGGCGATTTTTCGCACGGCACCCATGTGGTGGATCAACAAGCCTCGTGCGCCGTCTGCCACGACGCCCACGGCTCACGGAACAACGCCCACCTCATAAACTTCATGCTCGCCGACGACAATGCGCAACCCGTGGTCGGCCCCTCGGCCAGCGGCCGTCTGGAATACGACGACCTGGGCGTGGGTGGTCCTCAATGCTACCTGAACTGCCACGGCGTCGATCACGATCCAATACCGAATTAGCTCCGACACTTTTGTGTCTCAAGCCACGAATGAGCCGGCTGTTACGATAGCTGCTAGCGACTCAAAGGAAATGAAGACATGAGATGCTCGAGAGACTGGATGCTTGCCGACGTGTAATCATCCGATCCGAATGCGTGCAGCATCGCTTATAGGCCTGCCGGGCTGGTACAAAAGACAATACGTAATTGAATACGCTAGTGCGTGTTCAGGCTAGTATCAAGGGAGACCAAGGATAAGGCTTCTCGTACGATATCAAGTGGGTGATTCATGCGGTCCGATGCGGCCGAAGCGTCGGCCTAGACGATACTAGACGAGAGCTACGTCACTAATGCGAACGCAAGCAACTGTTAGATGCGTATTGAATTGAACAATGGAAAAGCTTACGCAGTGTGGGGGGTCCTTACACTGGTACTCGGGACTTTTGTTCTCTTTTACGCTCAAAAATCAGATTCGGTTCGCACCGGCAATCTACTAATCGACGGAGCTTGGAACCAAGATAATTGGCGGCAGCACGGCTCTGTAGCGTGGGACAACGAGGTATCCTTCCGCGGTGCTCCGAGCATTCGCATCAACTCCATTGAAGAAAACGACATCTATCACTGGCAGCGTATCGAGGTAACAAAAGGACGCTACTACCGTTTCTCCGCATGGATAAAGACTGCGGATATCCGAGGTAAAGGAGACGCCAATCTCTCCGTGCTCGGAGCGTTCAGCCGCAGCCGTACCGGGTTAAGCGGCGACAACCCCTGGACCTTCGTCGAAGAAGTATTCAAAGCGGTTCGCGACGAAGAGGCGCAATTCGCGCTCCGGCTCGGTCATTACGGCGCCACAGCCGCCGGTACGGCGTGGTTCGCGCAGCCGCGACTCGAGGAAATGGCAGACTGGGATGGACCCTCGGTGTCGATTCAAACCCGAAAAAACGTGGAAGCGGGTGAATCGAAACAACAAAACGAGGGAGAACGAAAATCGACGGTACCCATGCGGCTCTTCGTGGTTCTGCTGCTGGTTCCTTACGTACTCATTTTCGCATATTTGATCCGCCACGGACGGCTCGAGCAAGGGCCCGCAGAGACTAGTTTCGACCGGCCACTGTGGCGTCTTCCGCGGTTCTGGCTGCTCATGGGGGCGGCGCTGATCGTTCGACTGCTCATGATCCGCTACCCGGGATTCGAGATCGACACCGCGCTTTACGCGCGCTGGGCCATGGATGCGTCGGCGCCCGGCCGCCTCTTGGACATCTACCCGCGCAACCCGGCAACCTATTTCATCGATTATCCACCTTTGTACGTATACGTGCTCGCCGCCGTTGGATGGCTGGGACGGCGTCTGGCGCTGGAACAAGATCCCGCGATGGTGGCGTTGATCAAGCTTCCGCCCATTTTGCTGGATCTCATCGTCGCGGCACTGCTGCTGTCGTATTGCCGCAGGATCTATACGGGGGCCGTGCCTTGGCTGTTGGCTGCCCTGTTCGTGTTGAATCCATCGGTCGTGTTCGACTCCGCGTTCTGGGGGCAGACGGACATCGTCTACACCTTTCTGGCGCTGGTGGGACTGCTGTTGATGCAACGACAGAATCTGGTGGCGGCGGCTATGGTGCTGGCGGCGGCGTTTGCGCTCAAACCGCAATCGATCGTGTTCATCGTTTTCTTTATTGCCTTCGTCGTGCGCTACTACACCTGGCGCACGATTTTTGCCAGCGGCCTCGCGGCCTTCGCAACGTTTGCGGCCGTTATTCTGCCCTTTGCTTACAACCGGCCGCTCACCTGGATCGTCGATCTCTACCGCAATACCGCCGAGGGATACGCGTATTTATCGGTGAACGCGTTCAATTTCTGGGGCCTGCTGGGTTTGAACTGGGCCAAACAACACGAGCACGATTTTCTCGGTATCGGCGCCGCCACCTGGTCTATCCTGGTTCCATTGATGGGGATCGGCGCGGTAATTGCCGTGTTGTTGTCCGGTCCGAGGCTACCCCAGTGGCGACTCGAAACCGGAAACGATCCGGATCGATCAACCCGCGGGCGATGGCAACCGGAATCGTTATTCCCGGCATTTTTTCTGCTTGCTTTTGCGTTCTTCGTCTTCGCGCCTCGCATGCACGAGCGCTACCTTTTCCCCGCACTGGTGTTCATGGTCCCGCTATTGCCCCTGGCGCGGAGCAATCTGTGGAAATATCTCCTCCTCTCGATACTACTTTTTGTCAACGCGGGTTACGTATTCCACTATTACGTGCATCTGGATCGGGTTCCGCCGATGGACAGTTGGATAATACACTCCATGTCAGCGGCGGTGATGTGCCTGTTTGTCTGGTGCCTGCTACACGAATGGCGCGCCCGATCGCAACGATTGGATTCCCTATTGCGGAATATATCCGGCATCACAGCACGACATGGGCACAGCCTTCGCGCATGGGCGGGTCCACGCGTCGGACAATGGACTCTACCGCCACCGACCACGTCTTTCGCTATGCGCAGTTGGGACTATCTCGCGGTGGTCGTATTGTGGGCGATTTGTCTGAGTCTGCTGCTCTACCGTTTGGGCGACTCGAATTACCCCGTAAACGCGTATCAAGTGCCTTTGCAGGCGGTAGACATCGAGGTCGAATTCGAACCGAGACAGAGATTGGAGCGTATCGAATTCTACGACGGTATTCGGAATGCCCAGGTTCGTGTGGAGTACCTCGACGGGGAGACCTGGCGCAACGTGTTTACCGACCACGAGGCGATCGTGAACCTGCACGAGTTCTATAAAGTCGTCCCGAGAAAGGTCAACTTCCTTGGACGTGTGGGCCGGCTCCGCCTGCGGATAGAGGGCGAAGGTGCGGAGATACTCGAGGTGGTCTTTTGGGGTGAAGGTGGCCGGCCTGCGACCCCCTTACGCGTTGTGGAGAAACGTCACGATGCGAACGTCAGCGCGACCCCTGCTGAGCACCCTCTGTTCGACGAACCCGACAAAATCCGACCGGGGGGAGGTCATCTACGCAGTACCTAT
>CAMYIN010000072.1 GCA_947258495.1 uncultured Gammaproteobacteria bacterium | reverse complement strand
GTGATGGGCGCGATCGGGCAATTATATGGACTTGTTACAGATCGACCGGTTAGGATAAACACCCCACGGGCGGCGGAACTGCTGGAGAAACGCTGGATCTGTGACGTTACTAAAATGACTAAAGAACTCGGGTGCACATCCAGTACGGATCTAACCCGGGGATTACAACAGCTGGTTCGCTGGTACCAAGAACAATACTGGTTATGACAAACCGAATCCTCGCCAAACAACAGGCTCCCGGACGCGCGCGAGCAGGGATCTTCGACAAGTGCCATCAGTTTACTCGTGCCCAGGAGCTCATCGAGGCGGGTATTTATCCCTACTTCCACACGGTGGAATCGGCCCAGGAGCCCGAGGTGGTGTGCGACGGGCGGCCGATGATAATGATGAGTTCCAACAATTATCTCGGTCTGACGAGCCACCCCAAGGTGAAGGAGGCTGCGATCGACGCGGTGCGGCGTTACGGCACCGGTTGCGCGGGCTCCCGATTTCTAAACGGCACGCTGGCGATACACGAAGAACTCGAAACCCGCCTGGCCCATTTCCTGCGCAAAGAAGCTGCGATCGTATTCCCCACGGGTTTTCAAGCGAACCTCGGGGCGATTTCCGCGCTGGTGGGCAAACATGACTTGATCGTGATCGATAAGATGAATCACGCCAGCATCTTTGACGGCTGCCGGCTTTCATTCGGGCAGATTCGCAAGTTCAAGCACAACGACATGGAAGACCTGGAACGCATACTGCGCGACAACGCGGGCAAGGCGGCGCTGGTGGTGGTCGACGGCGTGTTCAGCATGGAGGGCGACATCGCCAGACTGCCGGGGATCGTCGAATTGTGTCAGCAGTACAACGCCGGTTTGATGGTGGACGATGCGCACGGTATCGGTGTACTCGGAGACAACGGCCGCGGCACCGCGGAACATTTCGCCCTCGAGGCGGATGTGGATCTGATCATGGGCACCTACAGCAAGTCCCTGGCGACCATCGGCGGGTGTCTGGCCGCGGACGCCGACGTGATCGATTATCTCAAGCACCATGCGCGCTCGTTGATCTTCTCCGCCAGCCTGCCCCCGGCGCCGGTCGCCGCGGCCCTGGCGTCGCTGAAGATTATCGAGGAGGAGCCGGAACGCCGCGAGCGGCTGTGGCGCAATGCGTCGTACCTGCGCGAGGGTTTCCTGAGCCTCGGCTTCGACATTGGGGTGAGCGAAACCCCGATCGTGCCGGTGGTCGTCGGCGACGAGGAAAAGGTGCTGATCACCTGGCGGCGCCTATTCGACCAGGGCGTGTTCGCGAGTCCGGTGCTGTACCCCGCAGTGCCGCCGGGTATGGCCTTGATTCGCACCAGTTGCATGGCAACCCACACCATCGAACAACTCGACCTGGTGCTGGATGTGTTCGGGCGAGTCGGACGCGAGATGGGTCTCATCGACTAACTGTCGTATCCCGCTCTAATGCGCCGTTGGTTTTCGTTGCTGGCTGTATCGGTATTCGGCTGCGGACCGGCGCTCGCTTCAGACGCCCCAATCGAGGATCACCGGCCGCTGCTGCTCGGCGCGGAATCCTACACCGAGGGCTGGGATCAATACTTCTACTTTGAAGACGGCGCGTTTCTCGCCGTGCAATTTCTGATCAGCAATTACGGACCGACGGATCATCGCGCGCTGGTGATCGGTTCACTGCTGCCCGCCGACGGCGGTGAGCCGATGGTAATCAAGAACGGCCGCGGCCCAAAGGACTGGAGTTTTGATGAGCGCCGGTTGGATCTCAAGCTGGCCAACCATCGTTTCCAGGGGTCGCACCCGGATTATCAATTGTATCTGCGCAACAGCCGCGGCGAGGTGGAGCTTACCGTGGAAGCACGCGCCGAACCCTGGCGGCTGGGCCGCATTCCCGACCGCGAAGTCGAGAAGTTCCAATACGCCTCCTATACGCTGCCCCTCGCCCAGGCCCGGGGCCGTTACCGGCGCGGTTCGGAGAGCGCGGGTACCGCGGGCCCCTGGCAGACGCTGCGCAACGGGCGGGGCTTCGCGATCCGTTACCTGAACAACAGCTCTTTGTCCAAGGTGGCGCGCATGTGGATACGCGTGGCGTCCATCGACGGCAAAGACGCGCCGTCGCCGATCTTCTATCTGGTGCAACGCCCGGGCGAGGAACAATCGAGCTTTCTTGCCATCGCCGAGGATGGCAAGATCCGCCGGCAGTGGTCGGAATTCCCGGTGCGCTTGATCAGGCCGGAAATAGACGCCGCGGACGAAACCGAAGACGTGTTCACGGACGATACGCGGCCCCCGCAGGCGATCGAGTTCCGCGTTGCGGGAACCGACGGCGCGGTGATGGGTAAAATCACCATGACGCGACTGCTGCAGCGTTTCGATTTCGTACGGGAACTCAAACGCATCGAACGGTTTATCGTTCAATTTCTCAACACGCCGCGGCATTACCGCTATCTGGCGGAGTATGAACTGACTTATCCGGGGGAAAAAGGCCCGCGGAAGTTGACCGGAACCGCATTGGCCGAGATCATGGCGCTCAAGCGCTGAGCCGGTTGCGTCACCGCCACAATGACGCCGGTGGGTAAAGTGGGGTCCGGTCTGTAATTTCGCGGGGTCCGCCCCCATATTACCCGTATGCGCGTCCTTGGACCCAAGGATTCCGGAGCATGGCAGACCACAAATGACCGCCGACCAAACCAGCATGACCCCCAAACCCATACGCTGGGTGGTGGCGTTCCTCGCGCGCTTTTATTGGCTGGTGTTGATCGCCGCGTTCGCGTCCGCTTATTACTGCTTTTTTATCGCCAAGGATCTCAAGCTGGATGCAAATGTCATTTCCCTGATGCCCGAAGGCGTGCGCAGCGTCGAGAATCTGCGCCGGGTGATCAAGAAGACCGGCGGTTACAGCAATGCCATGATCCTGGTGGAATCGCCGGATCAGGAGGCGAGCCTGCGGTTCCTGTCGGATCTGAGGGTTGAAATACTCAAGTCCGATTGGGTCGGCAGCGCCGAATACAGCGAAGACACCGCAATCTTTGAAAGAAACAAGCTGTTGTTCGTCGAGACCAACGATTTGCAGGAAATCGATCGCAGGCTGGCGGCGCGGCTCGACTACGAAAAGAAACACCTGAAATTCAAAGTCCAGGACACCCCGGTGGAAATCGACATTCGCGGCACCAGAAAGCGACCGCCGTCGCTGAACTTTGACGATATCGAGGAGAAATACCAGGGCAAGAAAGACCGAACGGAAAAACAGAACCTGTTCCAAAACGATGCCGGCGATCTCATCATCCTGGTGGTGATGCCCAAGGGGGGCACGACCAACGTCTCCTACTCGAAGCGCATCATATCCGAGCTTCAGGACAAGATCGCCAAGGTCGATCCCGGCAAGTACCCCCCCGAGATGCGGGTGCAGCTCGGCGG
>CAMYIN010000071.1 GCA_947258495.1 uncultured Gammaproteobacteria bacterium | reverse complement strand
CATGATTCTTACCTTTTCAATACGGTTTATGTACTATCCCCGCGAGCGTCGCAGACTAGCTCGCTTTCTTCATGACCACTTCAGTAACGTTACTGGGGGCCGGTGCGTACTTCTTGAATTCCATGGAATAGCTGGCGCGCCCTTGGGTTGCAGACCGCAGTGCCGTCGCGTATCCGAACATTTCCGCAAGCGGGACTTCGGCGCGCACGACCTTGCCCGCGGGAACATCCTCCATGGCGAGAATCACTCCCCGTCGCGAGTTCAAGTCGCCGTTGACCGCACCCATGTAATCCTCCGGGGTGACGACTTCGATGGCCATGATGGGTTCCAGCAATACGGGATCGGCGCGCAGCGCAGCTTCCCGGAAAGCCATGGCGCCCGCCGCTTTGAAGGCGTGCTCGGAGGAATCCACTTCGTGGTACGAACCGTCGTACAAGGTGACCTTGACGTCGATCACGGGGTAGCCCGCGAGCACACCACCATCCATGGCCTCTTTTACGCCCTTCTGCACGGCCGGAATGTACTCTTTCGGCACGACGCCGCCTTTGATTTCGTCTACGAATTCGAAACCGGTGCCACGCTCCTGCGGCTCGACGCGTAAATACACGTGTCCGTACTGGCCTCGACCGCCGGTCTGCTTGGCGTGCTTGTGCTCCTGCTCCACCGGTTTCCGTACGGTCTCCCGATAAGCGACCTGCGGTTTGCCCACATTCGCGTCGACCGTGAATTCACGCTTCAGACGGTCAACAATGATCTCCAAGTGCAGTTCGCCCATTCCGGAGATGATGGTTTGCCCGGATTCTTCGTCGGTGCGCACACGGAACGACGGATCCTCGCGCGCCAGCTTGCCGAGGGCAACGCCGAGCTTTTCCTGATCCGACTTGGTTTTCGGTTCCACGGCCTGGGAGATGACCGGTTCCGGGAATTCCATGCGCTCCAAGGTTATGACGTTATTGGGATCGCACAGGGTGTCGCCGGTAGTGACCTCTCTGAGACCCACGGCGGCCGCGATGTCCCCGGCCAAGACCTCTTTGATCTCGGCGCGTTCGTTGGAATGCATCTGCAATATCCGTCCAATACGTTCTTTCTTACCCTTGATGGGGTTGTAGACGCTGTCTCCCGATTTGAGGCATCCTGAATAGACCCGGAAGAACACGAGCTGGCCCACGTAGGGGTCGGTGGCAATCTTGAACGCCAGGGCCGAAAACGGTTGATCGTCTTTCGGCAAACGGACGACTTCGGTCTCCTGCGCATCGTCGGCAACGCCGCGGACCGGAGGCACGTCGACCGGCGACGGGAGATAATCGATGACGGCGTCCAACATCGCCTGGACGCCTTTGTTCTTGAAGGCCGAACCGCACAACACGCACACGATTTCGTTGGCCAGGATGCGCGCGCGCAGGCCCGCTTTGGCCTCCTCAGGGGTCAACTCACCTTGCTCCAGATACTTGTCCATGAGCTCTTCGTTCGCCTCGGCCGCGGCCTCGAGCACCTTCTCCCGCAGTTTCACCGCTTCCTCCTGCAATTCGGCGGGAATCTCGCGTTCCTCGAAACTCGCCCCCTTGGTCTCTTCATGCCAGTAGATGGCTTTCATTCTTAGCAGGTCGACGACGCCTTCGAAGTTCTCTTCAGCGCCGATGGGAATCTGGACGGCTATCGGATTCGCGCCCAGCCGCTCCTCGATCTGTTTCACCACGCGGAAGAAGTTGGCCCCGGCCCGGTCCATCTTGTTCACGAACGCCAGCCGCGGGACACGATACTTGTCCGCCTGCCGCCACACGGTCTCGGACTGCGGCTCCACGCCTCCCACCGCACAGAATACGGCGCAGGCGCCATCCAGAACCCGCAAAGACCGCTCGACCTCAATAGTAAAATCGACGTGACCGGGCGTGTCGATGATATTGATACGGTGTTCCGGATAGGTCTGACCCATGCCTTTCCAGAAGCAGGTCGTGGCCGCCGAGGTGATCGTGATGCCGCGTTCCTGCTCCTGCTCCATCCAGTCCATCACCGCGTTACCGTCGTGGACCTCGCCGAGTTTGTGAGACAGGCCGGTATAGAAAAGCACACGCTCGCTCGTCGTCGTCTTGCCGGCATCGATATGGGCCATGATGCCGATGTTACGATAGCGTTCGATGGGTGTTGAGCGTGCCACGATGATCTACCTGATGCTTAAATTTAAGTCCGATCAATTTCCAGAATCTCTGTTGCAGTCCGTCACTGGGTCAAAAACGGTAATGCGAAAAAGCCTTGTTCGCCTCCGCCATCCGGTGCACGTCTTCACGCTTCTTCACCGCGCCGCCCTTGCTGTCCGCGGCATCCAGTAACTCCAAGGCCAATCGCGCCGTCATGGATTTTTCATTGCGCTTACGCGCGGAATCCACCAACCAACGCATCGCCAACGCCATCTGCCTGGCCGGTCGCACCTCAACCGGCACTTGATAGGTGGCGCCGCCGACGCGACGGCTTTTTACCTCCACAACGGGACGGACGTTACCCAGCGCGTCGTTGAATATTTCCAGCGCATCGCGCTTGCCGCGCTCGGCCATCAGATTCAACGCTCCGTAAATGATACCCTCGGCGATGGATTTCTTTCCATCGACCATGAGCACGTTAATGAATTTCGCCAGCGTCTGATCGCCGTATTTAGGGTCCGGCAGGATCCCCCGCTTGGGAACTTCTCGTCGTCTCGGCATAACTCAATTGCGGACAAAAAGGCCTGTCGCCGGCTGACTGTTCGTCATCTCAGCGTCTCAGAACCGATGATTTAGGACTTGGGGCGTTTTGCGCCGTACTTGGAACGCCCTTGACGGCGGTTGCTCACCCCAGATGTATCTAAAGCGCCTCGGACGGTGTGATAGCGCACACCGGGAAGATCTTTGACACGCCCACCTCGAATCAATACTACAGAGTGTTCCTGCAGGTTATGCCCCTCGCCTCCGATATAACTGGTCACTTCATAACCGTTGGTGAGGCGCACGCGAGCCACTTTCCGCAGGGCGGAATTCGGCTTTTTCGGGGTGGTCGTGTACACGCGCGTACACACCCCTCTTTTCTGCGGGCACGCCTGAAGGGCAGGTACATTGGATTTCTTGACCTGCTTCTTCCTGGGTTTCCGGACCAACTGGTTGATCGTGGGCATAACTTTCAGGTTCAATAAAAGCCTTCAGGCCGGAAATCCGGCCTGAAAAGTGCGGCGATTCTAGGCACATGCCCCTACCCTGTCAAGCGAAAACCCTTCCCTGTCCGCGCGGATTCCTTAGGCGTTGACGACTTCCCCGTCTTGCTGCGATTCCGCCTGTTCCTCGTCGGGTGCGCCGCCCAGCAACTGCTCCAATTCCTCGGCCTTGGTGGCCGCCTCGACGCGCTTGCGTCGCCTCTCCTCATGGTACGCCAATCCGGTCCCTGCGGGGATCAGGCGGCCCACGATCACGTTCTCCTTCAAACCCCGCAGCCGGTCGACCTTGCCGTTGATGGAGGCCTCGGTCAGGACTCGGGTGGTTTCCTGGAAAGACGCCGCGGAGATGAACGACTCCGTGGTGAGCGAGGCCTTGGTTATTCCCAGCAATACACGCTCGAAGGACGCTGCCTGACCGTCTTCCCGCTTCAGGGCCTCGTTCTCGTCGAGGACCTGTGACCTCTCGACCTGCTCGCCGGGCAGAAACTGGGTGTTCCCGGGGTCCTGAATCCGTGCCTTCCTCAGCATCTGCCTGATGATGACCTCGATGTGCTTGTCGTTGATACGAACGCCCTGAAGGCGGTATACGTCCTGGACCTCGTCGACAATATAGTTCGTCAGCGCCTCGATACCGAGCATCTCGAGAATATCGGACGCAATCGGCGGCCCATCCACGATCATCTCACCACGCTGTACGGATTCGCCCTCAAATACCGTGATGTTTCTTCCCTTGGGTATCAGATACTCGTTCTGTTCCCCTTCCGCGTCCGTAATGATCAGCCGCTGTTTACCTTTGGTTTCCTTGCCGAAGGAGACGACGCCGGTGTGGCCTGCAAGAATGGCGGCATCCTTGGGCTTGCGGGCTTCAAACAACTCCGCCACGCGAGGCAGGCCACCGGTGATGTCGCGGGTCTTGGACGATTCCTGTGGAATTCGCGCCAACACGTCGCCACCCCGCACCTTCTGCCCGTCCTGGACCATGACGATCGCGCCGGGCGGCATGAAGTACCGCGCCGGCACGTCGGTTCCAGCGATGAACAGCGTTTCACCCTTGTCGTCCGTCAATGTGACGACCGGCCTGGTGTCGCGGGCCGCGCCGCGACGCTGCTTCGGGTCGATGACCACGTAGGTACTCATACCGGTCAGCTCGTCGGTCTGGCGGGTGACGGTTACGCCTTCGGTCAAATCGGTGAAGGCAACCATGCCGTCGACCTCGGTGATGATCGGATGCGTATGCGGGTCCCAATTGGCGATGACCTGGCCGGCCTTCACCTTGTCCCCGTCGGTGACCGTCAGCAGCGCCCCGTAGGGAAGCTTGTAGCGCTCGCGGTCGCTGCCGTTTTTGTCCTGGATCAGCAGCTCGCCGGAACGCGTGACCACCACGTTGTTTTTTTCCGAGTTCTGCACAACCTTGACATTGTTTAGTTTCACACTGCCGTCGGTCTTGACCTCGATGTTGCTGACCGCGGCCGCCCGCGAGGCGGCGCCGCCGATGTGAAACGTCCGCATCGTCAGCTGCGTGCCCGGCTCCCCGATACTCTGCGCGGCGATCACACCCACCGCCTCTCCGCGGTTCACCATGTGGCCCCGGCCGAGATCTCGACCGTAACACTTCGCACAGATCCCGTACCGGGTCTCACAGGCCACGGGAGAGCGGACCATAACCTGGTCGATATTGTGCTGTTCGATCAGCGCAACCGCTTTTTCGTCGATCACTTCCCCGTTGTCCACCAGCACCGAGTCGTCGATCGCGCTGACCGCGTCACCGACCACCACACGACCCAGGATCCGGTCTCGCAGCGGGATGACCACTTCACCGCCCTGAACCAGCGCTTGCCGGATTAAGCCCTCGCGGGTACCGCAGTCGTCCTCCGTGACCACGAGATCCTGACAAACGTCGACCAGACGACGGGTCAAATAACCGGAGTTGGCGGTCTTGAGGGCCGTGTCCGCGAGGCCCTTGCGCGCGCCGTGGGTGGAGATGAAGTACTGCAACACGTTCAAGCCTTCACGGAAATTGGCCGTGATCGGCGTCTCGATGATGGATCCGTCCGGTTTCGCCATGAGTCCGCGCATTCCCGCCAGCTGCCGGATCTGCGCGTGGCTGCCCCGCGCCCCGGAATCGGCCATCATGTAGATGGAGTTGAAGGATTCCTGTTTCACCGCAGCACCGGAAGCATCCTGCACTTCCTCGGAGCCCAGCTCATTCATCATGGACTTGGCGACCTGATCGCTGGTGCGGGTCCAGATGTCCACCACCTTGTTGTAGCGCTCTCCATCGGTCAGCAGACCGGATGTGTATTGACTCTGTATGTGCTTGACCTCCTGCTCCGCCCCGGCAAGGATCCCGCGCTTTTCGTCCGGGATGACCATGTCGTCCACACCGATGGAGATCCCGGCCTTCGCGGCATAATGAAATCCGGTATACATCAAGCGGTCGGCGAATATAACCGTATCCTTGAGCCCGACCTCGCGGTAGCAGATGTTGATGATCTCGGATATCGATCGCTTTTTCATGGCGCGGTTGATCAAAGAGAACGACATCCCCCGCGGCAGTATATCCGAGAGCAGTGCGCGTCCCGCCGTGGTGTCGTAAATCGTATGACGCGGCTGATACTCTCCGTTTTCGTCTTTCGCGAATTCGCGGATCCGAACCTTCATCTTGGCGTGCAGCGAGAGTGAACCGGTTTGATACGCGCGATGGACTTCGTTGATGTCTGCAAATACGCGCCCCTCACCCTTCTCGTTCACCGCGTCGCGCGTGAGATAATACAATCCCAACACGATGTCCTGAGACGGCACGATGATCGGATCGCCATTCGCCGGCGACAGGATGTTGTTCGTAGACATCATCAGGGACCGGGCTTCCAACTGTGCCTCGACGGAGAGGGGCACGTGTACCGCCATCTGATCTCCATCGAAATCCGCGTTGTAGGGCGTACACACCAGCGGGTGCAGTTGAATCGCCTTTCCTTCGATCAATACGGGCTCGAAGGCCTGAATGCCGAGACGGTGCAGCGTCGGGGCCCGGTTCAACAACACCGGGTGCTCACGGATCACCTCCTCGAGAATATCCCACACTTCGGGGCTTTCCGAGTCCACCATCTTTTTCGCCTGCTTGATCGTGGTGGCCAGGCCGCGGAGTTCGAGCTTATTGAAGATAAACGGCTTGAACAGCTCCAACGCCATTTTCTTCGGCAACCCACACTGGTGCAGTTTCAGCGTCGGACCCACTACGATTACCGAGCGCCCGGAATAGTCTACGCGCTTACCCAAAAGGTTTTGGCGAAAACGTCCCTGCTTCCCCTTGATCATATCCGCAAGCGATTTCAACTGACGTTTATGCGCCCCGGTGATGGCCTTGCCACGGCGTCCGTTATCCAGCAGCGCATCGACGGATTCCTGCAGCATGCGTTTTTCGTTGCGCACGATGATATCGGGAGCGTTCAAGTCCAGCAGACGCTTCAGCCTGTTGTTGCGGTTGATCACTCGGCGGTAAAGATCGTTCAGGTCGGAAGTGGCGAAGCGTCCCCCGTCCAGTGGGACCAAAGGACGCAGATCCGGTGGCAGCACCGGCAGCACCGTCATGATCATCCACTGCGGGTTGTTTCCGGAATTGAGAAACGCCTCCAGCACCTTGAGCCGCTTGGTAAGCTTTTTGATCTTCGTTTCCGAGTTCGTGGCGTCGAGCTCTTCCCGCAGCTTGGTGGTTTCGCTGGTGAGATCGATGGCTCCGAGGAGCTCGCGGATCGCCTCCGCACCCATCTCGGCGCGAAATTCGTCGCCGTATTGCTCGATCGCGTCCAGATACGCGTCTTCCGTCAGCAGCTGTGAGTGTTCCAACGGCGTCATTCCCGGATCGATGACTACGTAGGCTTCGAAATAGAGCACCCGCTCGATTTCGCGCACGGTCATATCCAGCATCAGTCCCAGACGCGACGGCAAAGACTTCAAGAACCAGATGTGCGCCACGGGACTCGCGAGCTCGATGTGTCCCATGCGTTCACGCCGCACCTTGGACAGCGTGACCTCGACCCCGCATTTTTCGCATATGACGCCGCGATGCTTCAGTCGTTTGTATTTCCCGCACAAACACTCGTAGTCGTTGATGGGGCCGAACAACTTGGCGCAGAACAAGCCGTCCCGCTCCGGCTTGAAAGTCCGGTAGTTGATGGTCTCGGGTTTCTTGACCTCCCCGTACGACCAGGATCGTATTTTCTCCGGCGAGGCGATGGAGATCCGGATCGCATCGAAGTCTTCGATCTTGCCGGGCTGCTTGAAAAGATTGAACAGATCTTTCATTGTCTTTCCTCGAAAGTCATGTGCGAAGCGATTAACGCTCCCGCCTAGTCGTGCTTGAGCTCGATATTGAGCGCCAGTGATCGAATTTCCTTGATAAGCACATTGAACGACTCCGGCATGCTTGCTTCCATGTAATGGTCACCTTTTACGATGTTTTCATACATTTTTGTACGACCAGCCACATCGTCGGATTTGACGGTCAACATCTCCTGCAACGTATACGCGGCGCCGTACGCTTCCAGTGCCCACACTTCCATTTCACCAAAACGCTGACCACCGAACTGCGCCTTACCGCCCAGCGGCTGCTGCGTAATTAGGCTGTACGGACCTGTCGAGCGCGCGTGCATTTTGTCGTCCACCAGATGATTGAGCTTGAGCATATACATGTATCCCACGGTGATGGGGCGATCGAAGGCCTCGCCGGTCCTGCCATCGAAAAGCACCGTCTGCCCATTGGTGGGCAGACCCGCAAGAGTCAGCATGGCCTTGATTTCCTCTTCATTGGCGCCGTCGAACACCGGTGTCGCCATGGGCACGCCGTTGCGGAGATTATTTGCCAGCTCGGACAGTTCCCGTTCAGTCAGAGAACCGAGGCGCTCCTTCTGTCCGCTGTGGTTGTAGATCTTTTCCAGGAACTTAACCACTTCTGCCTTACTGCGCTGCTCCCGCAACATGCCGTCGATGCGCTTGCCCAGAGCGTGAGCAGCCCAGCCGAGATGGGTCTCAAGGACCTGGCCGACGTTCATGCGTGAGGGAACTCCCAGTGGATTGAGCACGATATCGACGGTGGTACCGTCCTCCATGTAGGGCATATCCTCGACGGGCACGATCTTGGAGATCACACCCTTGTTGCCGTGTCGTCCGGCCATTTTGTCGCCGGGCTGGAGGCGGCGTTTCACGGCGACGAACGCCTTCACCATTTTCAACACGCCCGGAGCCAGATCGTCGCCCGCTTCCAGTTTCGCGCGCTTCTCGTCGAACAGGTCGTCGAAGTGCTTTCGCTGCGCCTCGAGATCGGCCCGCAGCTGCTCCAGGTTGTCGTTCACGTCTTCGTTGCGCAAGCGAATCTCGAACCACCGGTCGCGGGGAAGGTCGGCCAGATAGCCCTTGGTAACTTTGTCGCTGGACTTGAGACCGCCCCCCGGCCCGCCTTCGGCGGTACGCCCGGTCAACAGCTTCTCAATGCGGTCATAGGCGTCTTCTTCCACGATGCGGAATTGATCATTCAGGTCCTTGCGGATTCGAGCGAGCTCCATCTCCTCGATCTGCCTGGCGCGGGCGTCTTTCTCGACGCCGTCGCGGGTGAACACCTGCACGTCAATTACCGTTCCTGCCATTCCCGACGGCATGCGCAAAGACGTATCTTTCACGTCGGAGGCCTTCTCGCCGAAGATCGCCCGCAACAACTTCTCCTCGGGCGTCAGCTGGGTCTCTCCTTTCGGTGTCACTTTACCCACCAGGATGTCGCCCGAGGTTACCTCGGCGCCCACGTAGACGATTCCGGACTCGTCGAGCTTGGCGAGCGCGGTCTCGCCCACGTTGGGTATGTCGCGAGTGACTTCCTCGGAACCCAGCTTGGTATCTCGCGCGACGCAGGACAATTCTTCGATGTGTATAGTCGTGTACACGTCGTCCTTGACCAGTTTCTCGGAAATCAGGATCGAATCTTCAAAGTTGTAACCATTCCACGGCATGAACGCCACCAGCACATTTTGCCCGAGCGCCAACTCGCCCATATCCGTCGACGGGCCGTCGGCAAGCACGTCACTCTTGGCGATCGTGTCGCCGACGTGCACCAGCGGGCGCTGGTTGATCGTCGTGTTCTGGTTGGATCGCTGGTATTTCACCAGGTTGTAAATGTCGACGCCGGGTTCACCAGCTCGGGTCTCGTCGTCGTTTACCCGCACGACGATGCGGCTGGCGTCCACCGCTTCCACCGTACCGCCGCGCCTGGCGAGGACCGTGACTCCGGAGTCCACGGCGACGATGCGCTCCATGCCGGTGCCGACGAGCGGTTTTTCCGTCTTCACGGTGGGCACCGCCTGACGCTGCATGTTGGAGCCCATCAGCGCCCGGTTGGCGTCGTCGTGTTCCAGGAACGGAATCAACGAGGCGGCCACCGATACGATTTGAGAGGGCGCCACATCGATGAAATCAACCTGATCCGGTGTGGACAGCATGAATTCATTTTCGTGTCGGCAGGACACCAGCTCGTCCAACAAATTGCCTTTATCGTCCACGCTGGCATTGGCCTGGGCGATGACGTACTTACGCTCCTCGATTGCCGACAGGTACTCGATGTCGGTAGTGACCCGCCCGTTGCGCACCTTGCGGTACGGGGTCTCTAGAAATCCGTATTTGTTGGCTCTGGCGTAACACGCCAAGGAGTTGATGAGACCGATATTGGGCCCTTCCGGGGTTTCAATGGGACATACCCGCCCGTAATGCGTGGGGTGCACGTCGCGCACTTCGAATCCGGCGCGCTCGCGTGTTAATCCACCGGGGCCCAGCGCCGACACGCGGCGCTTGTGCGTCACTTCCGATAACGGGTTGGTCTGGTCCATGAACTGGGATAACTGGCTGGAGCCGAAGAACTCCTTGACCACCGCAGAGACCGGCTTAGCGTTGATCAATTCCTGCGGCGTGAGGTTCTCGGATTCCGCCATGGTCAAGCGTTCGCGGACGGCGCGCTCCACGCGCACCAGCCCCACCCGGAACTGGTTCTCGACGAGTTCACCGACCGAGCGCACCCGCCGATTGCCCAGATTATCGATGTCGTCGATTTCTCCGTGACCGTTCTTGAGATTAATCAACGTCTTCATGACTTCTATGATGTCTTCTTTACTGAGCGTGCCGGGGCCCTCGTCCTCGCCGCGGCCGAGGCGGCGGTTGAATTTCATGCGGCCCACCGCCGACAGATCGTATCGATCCATATTGAAAAACAGGTTGTGAAACAGCGCCGCGGCGGCCTCTTTCGTCGGCGGCTCTCCCGGTCGCATCATGCGATAGATCTCGACCTGCGCTTCCAGCTCGTTCCCGGTAGCGTCTATGCGCAATGTCTCGGAGAGATAAGGTCCCTGATCCAGATCGTTGGTGTAGATCGTCTGTATCTCCTTGACGCCCGCTTCAGACAGCTTCTCGATGATCTCCTCGGTCAGGATATCGTTCGCCTGAACCATCAGTTCCCCCGTTTCCGGGTCCGGGATATCCTGAGCCGCGGCGCGGTCGACCAAGAACGCCGCCGGCACCGAGATACGTTTAACCCGGGACTTCTCCAGCTCGCGCACGTGTCGGGCAGTGATCCTTTTTCCCGCCTCGACGATCACGGTTCCTTTGGAAGTGGCGATATCGAAGTTTGCCTGTTGCCCACGCAGACGCTGAGGGAAAAGATCCATCTTGATGTCTTTGCTGGACAAGGAGAAAACGTCGTTGTCGAAAAACATCTCGAGGATCTCCTGGGTGGTAAAACCCAGGGCCCGCAGGAGAATGCTCGCCGGCAGTTTACGGCGACGATCAATGCGTATGTACAACAGGTCTTTGGGGTCGAATTCGAAATCCAACCAGGATCCCCGGTACGGGATGATGCGCGCCGAAAACAACAGCTTTCCGGAAGAGTGGGTCTTGCCGCGATCATGATCGAAAAACACTCCGGGAGAGCGGTGCAGCTGGGATACGATTACCCGCTCGGTTCCGTTGATCACGAACGTCCCGTTCTCCGTCATCAAAGGTATCTCTCCCATGTAGACTTCCTGTTCCTTGACGTCTTTCACCGCCTTTGCTCCGGTGGCTTCGTCCTTTTGAAACAGCACCAGTCTCAATAGCACCCGCAGGGGCGCAGAGAAAATCAACCCCCGCTGCTGGCATTCCCTGACGTCAAATGACGGCACTCCCAGGCGGTAGCTCACGAATTCCAGCACCGCGTTGCCGTTATAACTTTCAATGGGAAACACGGAATTGAAGGCCGCCTGCAGCCCCTGTTCCAGACGTTTCGCATCCGCCTCCGATGCCGAATCGGATTGCAGGAACTTCCGATACGAGTCTTTTTGCGTAGCGAGCAGATACGGTACTCGCAGAAACCCTGGGCGTTTACTGAAGCTCTTGCGTAAACGTTTCTTTTCGGTGAAGGAGTATCCCATGTTTGGCTAGACCTCGCGCGTTCGCGCTAGTGAAGATTGAACACCATGCGGCGGCCGGCCGGCGGAACAATCCGCCAGCCGAGCGCTCGTTGTACCGTTGTCGGCAGCCGTTGAACCTTCGTGCGCCTTATTTCAGTTCCACGGACCCGCCGGCTTCTTCAAGCTGCTTCTTGATCTCTTCGGCCTCATCCTTTGCGGCCGCCTCTTTGACCGGTGCCGGGGCGCCTTCCACCAGATCCTTGGCCTCTTTCAGTCCCAGTCCCGTGATAGCGCGCACGGCTTTGATGACGGCGACCTTATTCTCCCCAAAGCTCGTCAAGACGACGTCAAATTCGTCCTTCGCTTCAGCGGCGCCCGGCGCTTCTTGGCCGCTCGCGGCCGGTGCGGCAACCGCGACAGCCGCGGCCGACACTCCGAATTTGTCCTCCATGTCCTTGATCAACTCGGAAAGCTCCAGGACCGACATGTTGCTGATGGTTTCCAATATTTCGTCTTTCGAAACTGCCATAATGATTAACTCCTGAAACGTTTAAACTCGATTACCTCGCCCCTCAGGCGCCTTCCTTTGCGTCGCGAACCGCCGCCAAAGCGCGCACGAACGCCGCCGGCACCTCATTCAAGGTCTGCACAAATTTCTGCACCGGGGCCTGCAATGTGCCCAGTAGTATGGCCAGTAATTCTTCCCGTCCCGGGAGCTTGGCCAATGCCTGAATTTCGTCGGCGGACAACAGGGATCCCGTCATCGCACCGACCTTGATCGCCAGGTGTTGATTGTGTTTGGAAAAATCGCTCAACACCTTGGCCACGGCAATGGGATCTTCCGCGGCAGCGAGCGCCAGCGGGCCCGACAGATGCTCTCCCAGGCACTCGAAATGGGATCCCTGCAAGGCGCGTTTCGCCAAGGTGTTTTTGACGATCGTGAGATACACCCCGGCCTCACGAGCGCGGCACCGAAGATCGGTCATCGCCGCCACACTCAGACCGCGGTATTCCGCGACTACCGCCGCTTGAGATTGCGACAAGACGCCGGAGACCCTATCGACGACTGCCTTTTTGTCTTCAAGACTAAGGCTCATTAACGAGCACCTCCTTTCGGCGCCCAGGTTCAGGAGTATTCACATCAACGCCCTACCCATGGGTACCGTCTACGCGGGCAAACCGTACGGTCGATTAAGAAAAAACGTCGTCATCGACTCCGTTTCCTCGCCAGCGGTCTTTGACTCCGGAAATACGCCGGAAACGCAATTCACTGCGGCGCGGCGCGCCTGCGTTGTGATCTTGCGCCAACGATTTCCGACCCAACTCGCGTCACCGGGCTAAGCCGGCAACGACGATCTGTCCACGCGCACTCCCGGTCCCATGGTCGTAGACAGGGTCACGCGTAAAAAATACTGTCCTTTCGCCGCCGCCGGCTTCGCCTTACGGAGCGCCGACAGCAATGCGAAAAAATTCTCTTTGAGCGCTTCGGCGGCGAACGACGCCTTACCGATCGGGCAATGCACGATGCCCGCTTTGTCTAAGCGAAACTGCACCTGTCCCGCCCTCGCGTCAGCCACCGCTTTTGCCACATCGGGGGTAACGGTCCCCACCTTCGGATTGGGCATCAGACCCCGCGGTCCCAGAATCTGCCCCAACTTGCCGACGATTTTCATACTGTCCGGCGTCGAGATCACGATATCGAAATCGTAGTCGCCTTTTCGCACCTGCTCAGCGAGATCATCCAGACCGACGACGTCGGCACCCGCCTCCTGGGCGGCAACGGCTTGAGGCCCGTCGGCAAATACGGCCACTTTGACCGTCTTTCCGGTTCCACGCGGCAATACCGTGGACCCGCGCACGTTCTGATCGGACTTGCGCGCGTCAACCCCCAGGTTGACGGCGACGTCTACGGATTCGTCGAATTTCACCGAGGCGGTATTCTTGACCAGTTCGATGGCATCATCAATGTCGTAAAACCGCGACCGGTCCACCTTTTCCGAAAGCGCCCGTAATCGTTTACCGGATGCAGCCATTACGCGCCCTCCGTTTCTATGCCCATACTGCGTGCGCTTCCCGCGATAATCTGTACCGCGTTGTCAACGTCGTAGGCATTCAAGTCCTGCATCTTCGCCTTGGCGATCTCTTCCAGCTGTTCACGGTTTACCTTGCCGACCTTGTTGCGGTTGGGTTCCGCACTGCCCTTGTCGATGCCCGCGGCCTTTCTCAACAAAACCGACGCCGGCGGCGTCTTTTTGATGAAGGTGAAGCTTTTGTCGCCATAGACCGTAATGACCACCGGAATCGGCAGTCCTTTCTCCATTTCCTGCGTCTCCGCGTTGAAGGCCTTGCAGAACTCCATGATGTTGACGCCGTGCTGACCCAGTGCAGGGCCCACGGGAGGGCTCGGGTTGGCCTCACCCGCGGGAACCTGCAGCTTGATCAGCGCATCTACTTTCTTTGCCATGTCTTCATCCTCCGGGTACCAGCGCCGTCAGGCTCCCCGTTACGATTCAAAGTACGAAGAAAACTACGCTCCCGAACCTCGACGACGTGTTTGCTGCCGCTCATCAGCCCTTCTCGACCTGGCTGAAATCCAGCTCCACCGGCGTCGAGCGTCCGAATATAGACACCGCCACTCGCAGTTTACTCTTATCGAAATTGACGTCTTCTACGGTGCCGTTGAAATCGGTAAACGGTCCATCGATCACCCGCACCAACTCACCCGGTTCGAAGGAAAACTTGGGCCGGGGTTTCTCGGCACCCACCTTGACCTGCTGCATGATGGCTTCCGCCTCCTTGTCGCTGATGGGCGTCGGTTTGGAGCTGGTGCCGCCGATGAATCCCGTGACACGGGGCACACCCTTGACCAAGTGCCAGGAATCGTCCGTCATCTCCATCTGCACGAGGACGTATCCCGGAAAGAACTTGCGTTCGCTGGTGCGCTTCTGCCCGCCCTTCATTTCCACAACGTCCTCGGTCGGGACCAGGATCTCGCCAAACTGTTCCTCCATACCCGCCCTTCGAATATGGTCCTTGATCGATTGTGCGACCTGTTTCTCGTAGCCCGAGAAGGCGTGTACCACATACCATCTCTTAGTCATGTACTGAATCTGATTCGTTCTTTGTTTAAACCTGCCTGGCCTTTAAAATCAGGTCGTAGATGGCCCAGAACAGGGCCACGTCCACCAACCACAAATACAGCCCGACGATCACTACCATAACAATGACGACCAAGGTGCCCTGGGCCGTCTCTCTGCGCGTCGGCCATATTACCTTGCGTACTTCCATGCGGGATCCTTTCGCAAACTCCCACGCCGCCTGCCCGGGTTGCGACGTCAGGACAACGCCCAAAGCAGCGATTACGCTGACGATGACCACGACGGCACGCAATAGAATCGATTGCTGACCGAAGAAATAGAACGCCGCGATACCGGCAATCACCAGCAGTACGGCGGCTAGGATCTTGATCTTGTCCAACACGAAACGACGCCTGTGTCTTACCTTTGCATTCTGGCAGGCCAGGAGGGAATCGAACCCCCAACCTGCGGTTTTGGAGACCGCCGCTCTGCCAATTGAGCTACTGGCCTAATAAGATGATATAACCCGTCAACGTCGGGTATCCGCCGGCGGGATAGCGACGTTGCCGAACGCGGATCGACGCTGACGTATCGCCCAATACTAACGATTTCCCGCTATTCAATGATCTTTGTCACCACGCCGGCC
>CAMYIN010000070.1 GCA_947258495.1 uncultured Gammaproteobacteria bacterium | reverse complement strand
CGCTCTCGGCCGACGCCGGTGTCGGTGCGCTGGTTCGGCGTTTGCAGACAGGGGTCGCTGAGGCGTGGCCGTACTAGTCGGCGCGTTCCATGTACTCCCCGGTTTCCGTATTGACCTTGAGTTTGTCTCCGACATTAATGAACGCCGGCACCGTAAGGCGAAGTCCTGTTTCCAATTCAGCGGGTTTGCCGGAGCTTGCGGCGGTCTGTCCTTTAACGACGCCCTCGGTTTCAACAACTTTCAGCACCACCGTTGCCGGTAATTCGATGCCGATAGGTGCGCCGTTATGAAAGTTCACCTGTATTTCGGTGTTGGGCAGCAAATATTGCGCGATATCCGCGATGTCTTCAGCGGGGAGCTGCATCTGTTCGTAGGTCTCGTTGTCCATGAACACGTAGCTGTCGCCGTCGGCGTACAGAAACTGCATGGAACGGGATTCGACGTGGGCCTTTTCCAGCGTGTCCACAGAGCGGAATCTTTCGTTCAGTTTTGTGCCCTCGGTCACCTCCTTCATTTCCAATTGCACGAACGCGCCTCCCTTGCCCGGCTTGACGTGGTTTTTCTTCAATACACGCCACAATTTTTTCTGGTGCTCGATGAGGTTGCCGACTCGGACGTCGAATGCGGAAATTTTCACCGTCGAATAGTCCCTAGTGGATTGATGAGGGCCCGCATTCTAGTGATATCCATTCAGGGCGGCAACCGCTGGAGCAGCGAGTCGATGCCGATCTTATTGCATCCAGGATGTCGATCGTCGTCCCGCCACGAATATGAACAAGACCTGGTTTGACGCCCGCTGTACCCGTTGCGATCGGCTGGCGCGTTATCTGCAAACCGTACGCAGCGAACACAGCGACTACTATTGCCGGCCCGTCCCCCCCTTCGGCGATCCGAGGGCGCGTGTGCTCATCGTAGGTCTGGCGCCGGGCAAGCACGGAGCAAACGCCTCGGGACGCCCGTTTACCGGAGACTTTGCCGGGATTCTGTTGTTTGAGACCCTGTACCGCCACGGTTTCGCGACGCGCGAGCAGTCGAAGCACAGCGACGACGGACTCGAATTGAGGCGGTGCAGAATCACGAATGCCGTCAAGTGCCTTCCGCCGGACAATCGGCCTTTGAATTCGGAAGTCGTAAACTGCAATATCTTCCTGTCGGCGGAGCTTGGGGAAATGAACTCAGGATGTGTTGTCGTGGGATTGGGCGTCATCGCACACAATGCGGTGCTGCGGGCTCTCGGCCTGCGTCAGGGGCAATACCCGTTTGCGCACGGCTGTCACCATCGACTACCTTCGGGCCTGCATTTGATCGACAGCTATCATTGCAGCCGCTACAACACGCAGACGCGGAGGTTAACACCGGAGATGTTCGATCAGATATTTCACCGTGTGAAGGCCTTACTGGGTCGAACGTAACGGATGGATATTGCGGAATTGAAATCGTTCGTTGAAACGCTCAGTCACGCGCCCGGCGTCTATAAGATGTACGATGGCGAAGGCAAACTCCTGTACGTGGGCAAGGCCGGGAATCTCAAAAAGCGGGTGGCGGCCTACGCTCGCAGTTCGGGACTCCCGCCCAAGACGGAAACCATGATGCGTCACGTAAATCGCGTCGAGGTAACCGTGACCCGCACGGAAAACGAGGCGTTGCTGCTCGAAAGCAATTTGATAAAAAAAACCAAGCCTCGTTACAACGTCGTCTGGAGGGACGATAAGAGCTATCCATTCATACATCTGGACGATACCCATGAGTTTCCGAAGTTGTCGTTCTACCGCGGCAACTGCTCCGAACCGGGTAGATATTTCGGTCCTTACGCCAACGCCGGTGCGGTGCGCGAGATCCTGTCTCAATTGCAGAAAGTTTTTCCCGTGCGACAGTGCGAGGACTCTTTTTTTCGCACCCGTTCCAGACCCTGTTTGCAGTACCAGATCCAGCGTTGCTCGGCGCCGTGCGTGGGTAACGTCGGAGCGGAGGACTACAACGAGGATGTCCAACAGGCGCTGTTGTTCTTGGAAGGGAAGAACAAGACGCTCAACGATTTCCTGGAGCATAAAATGGAAGCAGCGTCAAAGCGTCTCGATTTCGAACAAGCTGCCAGGTACCGCGACAGAATCGCCGCGTTGCGCCGCATTCAAGAACACCAGTACGTGAGCGGGAGCCGCGGCAATGTTGATGTAGTCGCGCTGTGTTCCGAGCAGTCCGTGATCGGTGCAGAGGTCGTGTTTATTCGCGGAGGACGACATAGCGGAAGCAAATCGTTCGTAGAGGCGGAGAACGTCGAGGTCGGTCTGTCGGACATGATGACTTCGTTCCTGGCCCAGTTTTATCTGGACAAGACACCACAACGTGAAATACTGGTCTCCCCGAGACCTTCCGCACATGCCGTCCTCGAGCACGAGTTTTCCAGGGTCGCGGGCAAGAAAGTGCGCATCGTAAGTGCGCCAAGAGGCGATCGCTCGAAATGGTTGGAGATGGCTTCCGTGAACGCGCACGACGAAGTGCGCCGCTACCTCATGGGCCGACGAGGCGCCATGCGGCAGATAGAGTCGCTGCAGCAACTGCTGGATTTGAATCACTCACCGTCTCGCATCGAGTGTTTCGACGTCAGTCATACCGCCGGCGAAGCAACTATGGCGGCGTGTGTGGTGTTCAACACGGAGGGGGCGCTGAAATCGGAGTATCGCCGCTACAATATCAGAGGAATTACGCCGGGTGACGATTACGCGGCGCTCGCCCAGGCCCTCGAACGCCGATATCGACACCTAAAGGACGGCGAAGGCCGCGTGCCGGACATCGTGATGGTGGACGGAGGGAAAGGCCAGTTAAGCACGGCGAGGGCGGTGTTTGAAGAACTGCAGATCGCCGGAATAACAATCGTCGGTGTCGCCAAAGGCCCGCATCGCAAGCCCGGAACGGAGCAAGTGTATCAGACTCATAAAGCAAGGCCCTTGGTGCTGCCGGCGCAGTCACCGGCTTCGCATCTGATACAAAAGATCCGGGACGAAGCCCATCGCTTCGCGATCGCAGGGCATCGGCGACGGCGACAAAGTTCCCGGCGACGATCGACCCTGCAGGACATCCCGGGTGTCGGCGATAAACGCCGGCGCGCGCTGCTCAAACACCTTGGGGGCCTGCAGGAAGTGTCCAAAGCCGGTGTCGAAGACCTCGCCGGGATTCCGGGAATCAGTCCCAAACTGGCGAAACGAATCTATACTTTCTTCCACCACAGCGACTAGATTGCGCACAACCATGGCCATCACTACGCCGACTCTGTTGACCCTGATCCGCATTGGGTTGATACCGGTCTTTGTAGTCGTCTATTACCTTCCGTTTTCCTGGGCGAGCGCCGCGGCCACAATTTGTTTTGTTCTCGCCGGCGTCACCGACTGGCTGGACGGTTATCTGGCGCGGCGCTTGAACCAGCAATCGAACTTCGGCGCCTTCCTCGATCCAGTTGCCGATAAACTCATGGTGGCGACAGCATTGGTGCTGTTGGTCAGCGACGGCGAAATCCGGACATCGGTGATGAATCAGATCGTGTTCACCGTCGTCGTCGCAATTATCCTGGGAAGGGAAATCGTTGTATCCGCGCTACGGGAATGGATGGCGGAGATCGGCAGGCGGGCGAGCGTCGCGGTTTCGCTGGTGGGCAAATTCAAGACCACGGCGCAGATCGTGGCGATCTCCATGCTGATCTATCGGGCCCCCATCGGCGGCGTTTCCATGGCGGTGCTGGGCGAAATACTGCTGTACATGGCCGCCGGCCTCACCATATGGTCGATGTTCGTGTACCTGCGCGCGGCCTGGGACAGCCTCGGGGACGGCATATCCAAACACGAGGAAGGCGCTGCGGGTGTCCGTGATGACTTGACAGGTTGAGATCGGCGCTTAAAATCTCGGGTTCCCGCGGGAATAGCTCAGTTGGTAGAGCACAACCTTGCCAAGGTTGGGGTCGCGAGTTCGAGTCTCGTTTCCCGCTCCAAATTTTCCAGATCTTGCCATTGAATCGATCGTCGCGTTCGAGCGCGATCTCGCCCGTAGAATCATCTCAATTTGCACTAATACCAACGTTTCCACACAGCCCCTCGATCGCGCCGTCTTTGCGTGATGTATCAGCCGAAGCCGAAGCAGGCGCACGCTGTTGAGTCGGAGTCGGGAACGAGGAAGATGCACGCCTCGAAATCAACGACTTGTTCGGATATTGAACAAGCGTCTTACGCTAATTGGCTTTTGGATGCCCTAATCCGGTCGTTCCGACGTAATCACCCCTGCCGGACGATGAGCCTAAATCTCGTTCCCCACGGTCTGCGTACTTGTCGTTTTTGAGTGCGAGCGTGAACAGTGTCTAGGCCTCGGCGAAGCACGATCCTGCTGTTATTGAATCTCCCCGCCCTCATGCGCCGGGATACACTGTACTCGGCCGTTTGCCGGCAGAGCCGCATCCGAGCCCGCACGCGGCCCACACGATACCGTGCGCGCATCGCGCCCATCCCCGTGCTCACGCGCGCGGTTTTGTTTTGCGACAAAAACGCATACGGCGTCGCACGCAGGTAAACGGTCAGCATGAATTTCAACAAATACCATCTGATTTTGTTTTCGCTCGGGTTTTGCGGCCTCGGCAGTGAAACGCTTTATTTCAAGATCCTAGACTTTGCCGTCGGCTCCGCGCCGTTGGTCGCGTTTACTGTGGTAGGCGGCTTCATTCTGGGCATCGGTCTTGGGGGACTTTTTTCGGTACGTATCAGACGGCCGTCCTACATCGAAGCATTGCTAGCTATCTTTCACGGCATTTGGGCGCTGCATATGCCGCAAATTCTCAAGCTCAATACCAAAGCCCTTGAATTCATCTCACCACTACTAGGCATCAATCTTGCTTCATCGCTCGTTGGATTCTTGTATATCGTGTTTGCGGCTTTTTTGTTGGGCGTAACGTTTCCGATCATCGTAGAGCGAACCGGCCACGCCGGGAGGTCGTACTTAGTGCACGCGTTCGGCGCCGTTCTGGGAATAATATTGGTGGAGTTTTGGTTATATCCCGTGCTGGGCATGCCTGCGACGCTGTTCATACTAGCCGCAGTCCACGCGATAAATGCGCTCTTATTGCTCAACGTGGTAGTCGGCTTGAAGACCATGAGTCTAGCACGCGTATACGGCGTCCTTGTCGTGCTCGGTGTGCTCACTGGTAGCTTGCAGGGTACCTCGTTGTGGTTCGCCGAGCTCTTGTTCAAGCCCTATTTCTATATTCAAGCGATCGTCGTGGCCTATTTTGTGCTCGGGTTGACGGTGGGATCCTTCCTGTGGGTGCGATGGCCATTTACGTTCACAACGAATATTTGGTTGTGTTATCTCGGCGTCGTCATTTCCGCAGTTTTTGCAACTTTCTGGCTTACGATGCCATTCTCGGAGGATCGACCCCGTGTCATTGCCGAACTCGGGCTCATCCTGCTGCCTTCGGCGATACCGATTGGCGCTTTGTTTCCCGCGTTCATGCGCAATCTTCCGAAGGATCGCCCGCATGCCGCCTCGGTGCTCTTCTCACTGAGCTTGGGTAACACCCTGGGACTGTTGTTGACCGGCGCCGTGTTCCTGCGTTTTCTGTTGCCGACCCACGCCTTGTTTGCTATTGCGCTGGCGCTATTTATCTTGAGTCGACCAAACAAAAACACGCTTCTCTTTGCAAGTTCGATACCCCTGATTTTATTGGGCATTTCCACGGGCGCCTTCTCGGAGAAAGATTTTATCCAGCGCATTCATCCCGATCACCAGGTTACCCAAGTACATCAGGTGTTTCGGGGACCCGCTGAGATCTCGGCGGTGTACACATACGTGCCATCAGGCGGAACAATTCCTGCGCGCCATCGGCGCTTGTACCAGAACGGATATTCGCCGGTCAATCTCGATCGAAAAACAGAGGCGGTCATAAGTTCGGTCGGTATGTCATACAGCTCAAATAACGGCAGAGCTCTGGTAATCGGGGCCGGCTCAGGCCGATCTGCCGGAGCCGTCGCGCGGGTTTTTGATAGAGTGGACGTCATCGATCTCGGTTCAACAGTGGAACGCCTGCTGCAATACCTGGCCGTGGATAACTGGGGTATCCTCGAACGAGATGGCGTACGTTTCTACCGCATGGATGGCGTTTCTGCACCATACCTGTTCGACAAACACAGCTTTGATCTCATTGTGATGACCGTAGACCCGGGATACCTGCAAAAATCCGCGAAGCTGTATTTTCTTGAGACGCTCGATGCCTTCAAGAGACTTCTCAAGTCACAAGGGATATTCATTTTTTGGGCCGACGGAAAAGTGGGGAACCAGGGCGCGCAGATTCTTGTAAACAACGGCAAAGAAGTATTCAAATACCAAAAACTCTATGCCGTATTTCATAGTCGAAACAGGTCGACTGCCGATTACTTTCTCCTCATACACAGTGAAAAGCCGCTGATACAGGATTACAATCGACTGGGAGTTCTGGAAAAACTGACCGGAGACCGATTGGTCGCGTTACACGGATACATGTGCGAAGGCGACCGTCTGATAGTTGATCGTTTCCACCCCAGTCGGCGTTTGCACTCGCTTTATCACCCGTCGTTCAACGTATTGTTTCGCGCGCATTCTGGCGCCGACGGTATATACTGACATCTTTCGATATGGCCGACGGCGGTGCTGTTCAAACAAGGAAAGTATATGGAGGCGCGAAAACCTGGTGTCGGCCGCCTCCTGGCTCGTTTCGCCTTCGGCTACGATACAAACAGATTTCCGGCCGATCTTTCGACAACATTGGCAATGGATCACACCGCAGTAATGCCGATTCGCCCGCGATTCGTGAAGTGTCGACGTCTAGAATTTGAAGGGACTTGAGTACCAGCCAGCGCTACCGCTGTAAGGTCACTTGATGTGGCACTTGTCGCAGATACCGGTAGTCGTCCCCAGAAGGAATTGAACGTCTTCGACGGTGGGTCCGTTGTGGGGATCGTGACAGGAAGAGCACTCGATTCCGGCCTGTCCGACGACGGCGCCTCTGCGGATATTCCCCGCGCCGTCATCGTTGTAGAGTCGTATTCCGAGAATGGTGGGATCAGGCACCCAGGCGGTCAGATCCAAACGCACGCCGCTGCTGACCGTGTTGTAAGTGCTTGGTGAATTATTGAAAGGATACGGCATGGCCACGGGGTGATTATTACCCAGGCCGCCGGTCGATGTCGCAACTTGGGCCGGGCCCGTGACCCTGATGTTCAGAAGCGGTGCGGGCGGGGGACCGCCGTTCCACCAGACGAGCTCGCCGACCGCCACGCTGCCGTCGTGGCAACTGAGGCATTTCGCCGTGGGACCCGTATAGGTATCTCCCTGGATGGTCGGATACGGAGTACCGGATCCGGTCTCGACGAGGTCCCAGCTGAAGGTGTTGGTGGAAAGCTTATGGTTCCAGAGCAGTCGCTGGCTCGCGGCCTTGTGGGGAGTATGGCAGAAGGTGCACATGCCGGACTCCGGGTTGCCGATGCCTGAGAAATCGTGGGCGGTACCCTGAAGGCCGTCGCCGGGCGCCGTCGCAGCGGATATCGGATAGAACAGCGCGGCGAGCAAGCCCAAGCATTTTGCAAAACACCACGGACGCGGCATAGACGCCGATCTCCCCCAACTTGGTAGACATTCCCCCCTAAGCATGTCGTGTTCCATGACGGACTTCGAATGAAATCAGTATAAGCCCGCAATGCGACAAGGGCCAGCGATCTCCATAGTCGTTTGGTCGTAGTGCTGTCGAGAATGAACCAAACTTCCATTACAAGCCCTTGATTCGCCAATGAAAAACCGGTTAGAACGGAGATAGACTCGGTGTCTTGCTATTCGCGGGTAGTATCGGTCCCGCTGCCTGTCCTCGGCGTCAGCCGCAAACAGGCATTCAGCATGGCCAGCAATGACTCCGAATCGGCGAGTCGGTGATCGGTACCTGTTTCGATCAAAGCAGACGTGGGTAACGCGCTGTTGTCGATCAGTTCCTGGCTGTCGGAAAACGGGACGACTTCGTCGCGGCGTGCGTGCAGTATTTGTGTACCGGGCTTGACTGTCCGCGCCGTTCCCCAGAGCTTCCAGGCCGGGCACATCAACACCAGCGGCGTGTCTCCGCTGCTCATGTTCATGGCGACGGCGCCGCCTCTGCTCGATCCAACGATGACGTCGGGGTAATGTGTACGGTATGCGTTTGTGGCGATGGATACGGCCTCGTCGAAATCGGAGTCGGGAAGAGCGGGATTCTCCACCGTCTCCACGTGCCGCGCCAGAAACGTCGGCTTCAAACCGCCGGGCACGCTGGTCCAGCCGTGGAGAAAGAGGATCTTCATGCTACTGATAATTTAATTCTCATTGATCGCTGCAACTCGGTGTACGTGATCTCCGCCGGGCACGTCAAGCCCGCCGAGACACGGTCTCGCCGCCGACCGGCAGGTCGGGCGCCGCCGCAGAAAGCCGGCACTCCCCGCGAGCGCGCGGCGGCGAAGCGAGACTGCGCAGTTGGGTTCGTGGCGAAAGCGAACCATTGCGGGAAATTTTTTGCCCGAATTCTTATAATCGCGTGGCCGCGCGCCGCGTTGGTTCCAGGTCCCGACGGGCGCCCGGCTGCGAGACTCGTATTGCATGGATACTAAGACATCGATTTCCTATCGGAGCCTTCGAGGCAGGGGCGTTGAGTTCGGGGCGCTGCAGAATCCGCTTTCGGTGAACGCGGACGTCGCACGCGTCCTCTATGCGGACCGGCTCAGCAAGCGTCAGGCCCTGGAACTGTTTCCGGAACTCGAGGAGCACCGGGGGCGTATCGTCGAACCGGACATCCTGTTCGACGCCGACAGGGACGATTTCGCCGATTTGCATGCACACGAGTTCGATTTTTTCATCGCCAATCACTTCATTGAGCATCTGGTCAATCCCATACGCTTCTTGCAGGGTTTGAGCGACGTGATGAAGCCGGGAGCGCTGTTGTTCCTGACGGTCCCGGAAAAAGAGCATACTTTTGACAGACTCCGGGAGCTCACGAGCAATCAACATCTGTGGAACGATTACGAAAACGAGGAAAAAGACCTGTGTAACGCACACATTCGCGAGTTCCTGCGTAACAAAGAACCCGTAAACAACGTCCACCCGGCCATAGTAAAATATTTTGAAGACAACCGATTGCCGCTGAGCTACTACAACGGCAATCGACTCCCTCTGAACCCGTTCACCCGACGAAGACTCTATCGCTTCCACCGCGAGCGCAGCATCCATGTGCACGTGTGGAATCGGACGACATTCGACGATTTCCTGACGTGGATCAACGAGCGGCTGAACTTGGAGTTCGAGATCGAAAATTGCGACGCCGACGACAGCGGCAGCGGGGAAATGATTTACCTGCTGCGTAAGCGGCTTCCGGACTAGCACGCGCGCGGCGTTTGCTTGATCGCGTTGCTGCGCCTTTCTATTCTGAAAAGAACGACTTTTGTCTGACTGCCGGTGATCAAGGTACTGAGATCGGATACTCGCCCGTACGCGGTCGAAAACGTCCACGGGCTCCCCGCCGTGAATACGGCGCGCCTGCGGGAGCTGTTTCGAGCGCGCGAGTACGGGCGGGTGATCGATGAGTTCGAGCGTGTTTTTGAACGCTTTACCCGATTCCCCTCCATCCTCGCGATCGACGGTAAAGAAAAGACGCAGCTCGACGACATAGTCGCCACCGTCCTCGGCATCGTGACTGACGATAACTTCGTCGTCGACGACGACCACATCCGCGCACTGTTCAGCCCGGTGGCGGCGGTCTTTTCCAACTTGGTCGCGCTTTCTTCATATCAGAACACCGATTCCCATATCCGGACGGTTCTTCGTCAGGGCCGTCATCCGATTCGCGCTCTGTTCCTGTGTACCTTGAATAACACGGAATGCCCTCCGATGCGTGAGGTCTTCGAGATCGAACCAGGTTTCGTCGCGTCGCTGTGGTGGTTGAACCATCATCCCGTCGGCACCTTTTGTTTCGCGGACAAGACGGTATACGACAACGTTCATCGGTTTCTCAGGGAAATCCCGGACGAATTGGTCCTCACCGATGTGCGCACGATGCCGATCTACGCTCTGGCCAGCTACCTGGAGCCGGGACTGGATCGGGAGATAAAACGGACGATCAACCGCTCGACACAGCAGGTCATAGCGCGGCGCGGCTACGCCTTCGAAAACCGGCCGAAGAAAGGGAAGATCGCGGTAATCGCCTCGCGCTGGAACGGCGTATCGGCGATCTACAAGACCAGCGCGCCGCACATCCATGCCTTGCGCGAACGCGGTTACCACCTCACCTTGGTGCATCTGAACGAGCCCGGCACCACCGGCGTGCAGGGAGACGTCGCCGAACGGGAGTTCGACGCGATCCGAGAGGTCAATATCGACGGCGCCGGCTTCGATTTTTCGGCGATCAGAAAAAACGATTTCGAGCTGGCGTATTTTCCGGACATCGGTATGAACGATCCGTCGGTGTGGCTGGCGAACATGCAGATCGCCCCCATTCAGGCGATGGGGCTGGGGCATCCGGTCAGCACTTACGGCGCGCGCATCGACTACATCATCAGCGGCGCCGACGTGGAGCTCCGGGAGCTGTACGCCGAGAACTACAGCGAACGGCTGGTATTGATCCCGGGGCTGGGGGCCGCCCCGGTTGATCCGGAATACAGCCGCAGATATCCCCAGAAAGACCACGAAAACGTCGTCATCAACTGTCCCTGGACTCTGCCGAAGTTGAATTATCCCATTCTTCAGGCACTGCGGCGCATTCAGGACGCCATCCCGGGCGGCGCCGTTTTCAATTTCTTTCCCTCCTGGACCTGGGGCGGTGAGCCGCTGCAGACCGCGCACCAGTTCCTTTCGGCGCTCGAAGCGGTGCTGGACCGGGTTGCGGTTACGCCGGAGATGCCCTATCACCACTGTCTCGAAGTGATCGAACGGGGCGATTTCGCCCTCTTGTCGTATCCCTACGGCGGCTGCAATACCGTCGTCGACGCGCTGGTTACGGGGCTGCCGGTGGTCTGTATCGAGGGCACCAAATGGTACAACCGGTCCGGCCCCGGCCTGCTGCGGCGCATCGGTCTGCAGGAGCTCGTGGTCCGGGACATGGACGCCTACGTCGATACGGCGGTGCGGCTGGCGCTCGACTCGGACTACCGCAGGGCGTTGTCCGAACGCATCGCGCAGGCCGATTTGAAAGGCGCGTTTTTCAACCACGACGAGCCCCGGTATTTCGCCGACGCCATCGATTATCTCATCGCCCATCACCAGCGCCTGCGCCGGGACAGCGCGCGGACCCCGATCGTCATCGACGCTTAGGAGCCTGTCCGAGTATTCGTGCTCCTGCCGCGAACGTGGGACAGCGGGCCGCGACACAGTCCATTATCGCAAGCAAACAAGACCTTGCCGCCGGTTGTAACGACATTGCTCGACGACGCGGACGAACACCGCGCCGTCATCTCGGTGGTTAGCGGCCACATGTGATCTGGATCAAGAGATCGGCTTGCTGGGCCTCGTCCGGTTCTGATAGGCTGCGTGCGTCTGAGTGGGCAGTGTTATTCCCAGGGGGTGTCTGATGAAGCGATTCGCGGTTCGTGTTGTTGCGTTGTGTTGTTCTCTTCCTTTCGTGGCCGGCGCGTTCGCCGACTCGCCGCGCTGGTCGCCGGAGAAGGCGGCCAAGGTCGCGGAAAATCGCTGCGGGAACGCCGGCATCGGCAACGGGGCGGAAGGACTCGCCACGGGCTCGGGACCGTCATCGTGCGAGAAACGGATCCTCGATCGGTTCGAGAACGATGCCTTTGACGTGGACCCCGGCAACTCCGGTGACCACAACGCCAATAATCGCTGGTAGAACCCGATAGAGGCCTCAGCTTGCACCCCCGTCTCGATAAAGGCGGGGGCGTTCTTGCGTCTGCTGCGCGCTCCCCGTCGGGCCCCCGGCCAGGGGTGGCTGGTGCGAGCGGCGGCGCGACGTTCCGAGCCGGCGTCGACTTCAAGCCCGGTTTTCGAATTCGGCGAGGGCGCGGCGTGTCGCACGCAGCCAGGCGCACGCCTCGCAGGTGCAGGCGTCGACCGGGTGCTGGCTTTCCATGACCAGGGCCTCGACGAAGTGCATGGCGAAATCCACGGCCGCGGCGATTTCGTCCAGCGGCTTGCTCGCAAGACCGCTGAATTCGTCATGGTGCGTCAGCCACTTGCACTCGATCGCCGCGTCGCACAGTCTGCAACCGAGCTCGCCGACATAGTGTCCGTTGAACCTGCAATCCCTCAGATCGACGTTTTTGCGGATGAGGAGCCGGGGAAACTCCAGCGCCTGTAAGAACTGCTCTTTCACTATCGAGATCGCCACATTCGCTGCGTGCTGATGTCCGGGTTTCTCTAACAGTAGACCGTACGCGGGGGAGGTGGTTCGCGAGCTTACACGAAATAGGCCTGCGCAATGATGCTGTCCAGTCGGGCGAGATTGAGCTGCAGCCTGTCGACGTAGTCGTGCAGTTGATTTTTCTCCATCTCGTCGGGTCTGGCCCGGCGGATCCTGGAGATGCGGCCGACGAAGCGCATCGGGGTGTCGTTGTTGGGCAGCGTGCGCAGGCACGCGCGGATCTGCAGCACGCAGTGGTAGAACGCCCGGGGAAAATCCGGGTCCTGGAGCAAAAACCGGACTGCGGAGCGGCGCCTTACGGGCCCCTGGATCTTCTGCACGTAGCTTTGATAGGCCGACAACGACTGCAGGACGCTCATCCACTGAACGTGTTCAAAAGGGAGCAGGTCCTCGGACTCCTGCGGAAGCAGACTCTCGGATCGCACGTCTACGATGCGCGTGGTCATGTCTGCGCGTTCCAGGTTACGTCCCATGCGCAGAAAATTATAGCCCACATCGTGCAGCATACTGCTCGAGAACAGTCCGTTCAGCTGCTCGATCTTTCCCATGATCGACCCCAGGAAAACGAATCGGCGTTTTTGACCCAGCGCCGTCGGCAATGCCGCCTTGGTGTCCAGGTACAGGGCGTTGATGATCTCCCATCCCTCGCGAGGGATGATGTCGCGGATAGTGCGTGCGTTTTCCCGCGCCCTGATCAGGGAGGTCATCAGCGAACCCGGGATACGCGCATCGGCAATGAGAAAACGCACCACGTTTTTTTCGCTGGCGTCCGCAAACAGCTCCCTGAACAGTGCACCGCTGCCGGTGATATCGATCAGAGGGGACCAGCCGATGGGGAGCTTCTTCGGCAGATCCAGCAGCAGGTGGGCGTTCACGTTTACCATGCGCGCGGTATTCTCCGCTCGCTCCAGGTAGCGGGCCATCCAATAGATTCGTTGCGCTACCCGGGACAGCATCAGGTCGACTCGGTATCGATAATCCAGGTGTCTTTGCTGCCGCCGCCCTGCGATGAATTTACCACCGTCGAGCCCTTCTTCAGCGCCACGCGTGTCAGCCCCCCCATGGTGACATACGTCTTATTGCCCGAAAGGATGAAGGGCCTGAGATCGAGATGCCTCGGTTCGGCGTGGCTGTTCACGAGCGTCGGCGTGGTCGAGAGGGTAAGTAGCGGTTGCGCAATGTAATTGCGCGGATTATTTCGAATCAAACGGGAGAACTTGGCGCGCTCCTTGTTCGTTGCCTGGGGGCCTATCAACATTCCGTAACCGCCCGACTCGTTGGCGGCCTTCACCACCAGTTTGTCCAGATTCGCCAGTACGTAGTCTCTTTCTGTTTTATCGATACACAGGTACGTTGGCACGTTGGGGATGAGCGCTTCCTCGCCGAGGTAGTATTTGATGGCCTTGGGAACGAACGCGTAAATGACTTTGTCGTCGGCAACGCCGGCCCCCGGCGCGTTCGCGAGGGCGACCTTGCCTTTCTTCCAGGCGCGCATCAGGCCGGGAACCCCGAGCATCGAATCGGGATGAAACGCTTCGGGATCGAGAAACAGGTCGTCGACACGGCGGTAGACGACGTCGACGCGCTCCAGTCCCTGCACGGTTCGCATGTAGACGCAATCGTCGTCGCCGACGACGAGGTCCGAACCTTCCACCAGCTCCGCCCCCATCTGCTGCGCCAGATAGGAGTGCTCGAAATACGCCGAGTTGTAGATTCCCGGGGTAAGCACGACGATTTCCGGAAATTTCTGCTTTCTGGGTGACAGCGACGCCAGGCACTCATGCAGTTGCGTCGGATAATCGTCCACCGGCTCGATGCTGTAATGATCGAACAATTCGGGGAATATTCGCTTCATCACCGCCCGGTTTTCGAGCATGTAGGAGACCCCGGACGGCACACGGAGGTTGTCTTCGAGCACGTACATGGTTCCGTCTTTGTCGCGGACAAGATCCGATCCGCAGATGTGGGCCCATACGCCGCCCGGCGGATCTACCCCCACGCATTGCTCGCGGAAGTTCTCCGAATCCGCTATCAGTTCCCCGGGGAGGATGCCATCCTTGATGATCCGCTGGGCGTGATAGAGATCGTCGATAAGCCGGTTCAATGCGGTGACGCGTTGCTTGAGGCCTCGTTCGATTTGGAGCCACTCCTTTTTCGTTATCACGCGTGGAATGATGTCGAAAGGCCAGGCCCTGTCTATGGAGCCGCCTTCCTTCTCGGAGTAGACGGTGAAGGTGATGCCCATGGAGCGGATCGCCAGCTCGGCTGCAGTCTTTCGTTCGCGCAACTCCTCGTCCTTCAGCGAGCTGAAAAAGCGGCACAGGGGCCGAGCCCACTCGCGGGTACGGCTGGTGCTGCGAATCAGCTCGTCATAGAATTCCGCCACTACGTAATTTTTCCATCGGATAGGCATGGTATGGAGATTGTAAAACAGAACTTCGGATATGTGACGCGTAAAATCGGGCGACCCGCACCCTGATAGTGCACCGAATGGGATTATGACGTATTGCCTAGCGATAAAACTGGACACCGGGATTGTATTCGCATCCGATTCCCGCACCAACGCCGGCGTCGATCAAGTCAGCACATACAGCAAAATGAATGTCTTTAACGTGCCGGGCGAGCGGATCTTCGTATTGCTCTCGGCCGGTAACCTGGCCACCACGCAGTCCGTTGTCAATTTGCTGCGGCGGGACTTTGACGATCCCGAAGCCGAGACCAGCCTGAAGACCGTGGCGTATCTGTTCGATGCCGCTCTCTACGTGGGAGATATCAGCACCTCCGTGCAGCGGCGACATCGAAAGTCCAGGAACGACGAAAAGGTCAATCTGGAGGCTACTTTTCTCCTCGGCGGAGAAATCAAGGACCAGCCCCACGATCTCTATCTGGTCTATCCCGAAGGCAATTACATCTCGGCGTCCCCAAGCCGGCCGTACCTGCAGATCGGCGAAACCAAATACGGAAAACCTATTCTGGATCGCCGCTTGACCAGCGATA
>CAMYIN010000069.1 GCA_947258495.1 uncultured Gammaproteobacteria bacterium | reverse complement strand
CCAGCACGCGGCCCAGGCGGGCGCGGCCGCGCTCCGCCGCCGCGTCCTCGCGCAGGGCGCGCTCCATGCCCTCGGCCCGGAAAAAGGGGCTCGGCCCCAGCAGCAGCCGCTCGGTCTCGGGAGAGAGCAGGAGGAGAATCAGGCTGGATAGGACCGCCATCGCGTCTAGACTCGGGGGCTCGAGCCCACAGTAGAAGAAACGGAGGGGGGGAACACCATGCCGCGTCCGGTCCTTGTTTACGTCCTCCTCCTGACAGCCGTCGGCGGCGGCGGGGGCGACAGCTTCGATATCCCCACCGATGACACCTGGTACACCGATCTGGTAAACGTGGACGCCACGACGGCACCCGTAGGCGGGAATCAGATCCGCGTGGTGCCCGGTTCCGCTGCGGACAGCTACCTCATAAACAAACTCACCGGCGTTAACATCGGCGGCTTACAAATGCCGCTTGGCGGTTCTCCGTTGTCCGCCGGCCAGAGCGACGCGATCGAAAACTGGATCAACGACATTCCGTCCGGCGCCGCATGCAATGTGTGCAGCACCCTGGACTGCAGTCCGCCCTATCCGTTGCAGATACCCGGCCACGAAGCCGCGGCGTTTTTAGTGGCGCAGCGCATCGTCAACAACATCTGGGAACAGGTCATGGGCTATCCATTGACCATCGCCAACTATTTTGCGCGTACCGACAGCCAGCTCGATATTCTGTGGCATTTGACGGAGTCGCAGTTCATTCCCAGCAACTGGTCGTTGAAGGAATTGCTGGTCAGGATTCTGACGTCCGAATATTTCAATCGCAATGCACCGCGATTTGGCGCAGGTACGACACCTTACAATCTGCCGATGATCTACGATCCGTGGGTCGAGGCCGATCCCCGCGTGTCGCCGGTCAGCGACCCCGGTTACGATCCCAGTGCCAATCCCGAAGTGCACAACAATGCGATGTCCGATGGCATCCATCGCTACACGGCACATAATCTGCTGAATTCGATTCACAACGCACTGGACTGGCCGCAGCCGGAGCGCTTCCCGCCGGCGGCAGCTTATCCGGACCGGGACCTCGCACGCGCAATCGGCCAATACTTGAGCGACTCTTCGGCGGGTTCGAAGGCCACGGATTTCCAGGCATTGTTGCACTGGGAATCGGTTCACGGGGTGTGCGACAAATCGGGCGTGGTCGGTAGCGACTGGATCGACGACGTCATGACCGAGGTTGCCGGCTTCGGAGGAAGTGGCGGGCCGCTGACCCTCGAGGATCTGACCGTGCTGCTGAAAGACTGGTTACTCTCGGACGGCACCATAGCCACGACGGCGCCCGATACGCTGACCGAAGACGAAGCGACGGTGTTGGCCAACTATTTTGGGGTGCCGCTCAGCACCGACGAGAGCTCGGTCGCCGACCTGGAAGACAATCTGCGCGGTCTGTGCGGCCTGCTGGTGCAGACACCCGATTTCTGGCTGGCCGGCATCGCGCAAACAGGACTTGGTCCGGAGCCGCGCCTACGCGTGTGCAATGGCCTGCCATGCACCTATCAGGAGATCTGCAGCGATCTGAAACCGGCCATTGACATCCTGATCAGCGGAACGCTTACCTGCAACAGCGACTCGGTCAGTGCATCTTTGGGCCTCGTCTCCAGAGATCTCATTTGCCCTGATGGTATCTGCGCATTTATTCCGACAGACACCCGAAAGGTAGAGATCTGCCTCGCAAATCCGGCCAAATGTCCCCGCACACCTCCGCTGTGCGACCCGCGCTGCACGGGCCTTGGCTGCTGTGGCGGCCCGCTGCCGGCGCCGGACAAACAGGGGCTGATGCTGAGTTGGGCGGACGGCGCAACCGCCGTGCGTGCCGAGGGAATCAAAGTATTGCGCTCCAACGCACATCGGTTTACCCGGCTCGCTCAGGGCGAGCGTGTCCGCGAGGGCGATCTGTTGGCGATCCCCCCTCAGGGTGCGCTGCAGCTGGATTCGGCCCTCGGCCGCTTGCAGACCGAACGCGGGAACGTCAAAGACGAAAAGCGTGCGGCCTCACGGTTGATGCTTATCACAGGCGAACATTCCATTGCGCCGCGGCGGGACTTGGTCGCGGAGAAAGCCGGGCCCATGGATGAAAAGGCCCTTGCGGCTCACTACGAAGAATTGTTTCGTAAACACCGCGAGGGGCCGTGGCGCTGGGGCGAAGCAGGCCGCCCGCTGACCAACGAGCAGCGCCGGGGATACGTAGGACCTGAGGAAGAAATGATCAGGAAGTACGTTGAAGAGCAACTCAAACGACAGGAGCAGGGCCGGAAGCAAAAGCGCCCTCAATAAGGAGTAAGGAATCATGTCCAAACAGATAGCCATATTGCTCGATAATTCGGGCTCCATGTTCCACCCTGTAGGTGGCAATAACGACAACACCAAGATCTATGAGGCCGCTCGGGGTGGAGAGTTTTTTATCGAAAACCTCATCGATGAACTGTCCGTCAATCCCGACAGTGATTTTGCCATTTCGGTTCATCGATTTGCCTCGAACTACCAGTTGCTGCCGGGCGGCGCACAGATCGATTCGAGCCAGGCTGATTTCAATACGGCCCTAACGAACATGCAAAATTCGATCTCCGCCATCGAAGACCAGTCGGCGAGCAGTGCCGCCGTAGGTGTCATGACCGATCTGTACGACGGCATCCGTCGCGTGTCCGACTATTTGGACGATCCGGCCAATCAACCGGGATTTGGCGCGCCGGATTCCAAAGTCATTTTTGTGTTTTCCGACGGCATTCAGACGATCAGCCACGGTGGCACGACGATGGCCGCATACGAAGCCGACGAGGGTGTCGCGTTTTCGAATCTGCTCGACGCCCGGGGCATCAAACTGGTGGCTTGGGGAACGGGATCGGACGCGCTCGGCGCCGTGCTTGCCGAACTCGTGGACCAGGCGGTTTCCGGCGGGCAGAACCCGATCAGTACCAGCAAGGTACTGTTCCCGATCGACGAGGCCGGAATTTTCGAGAATTGCACCGCAGAGATCGCCAGCAATGCGATTTACGTTGTTTCGAACAATGGCGTACTGCCACTGGCGCCGGCCGGCGAAACTCCGACCCGCCTGTTGTGGGAACAGTTCAGCCTGCCTGTACGCGTGCCTTTCGTGCCGGAAGACTTTGCCGTCGCAGCCGCGGCGCTGCATTCACAACTGATTAATCACAAGGACTTCGAGGTGCTCGTTGACGGTTCGACCAAGGAGCTGATCCTGGTGCTGGTAGCGCACACACGTCGCGTGAGTCCCGACATTCAGGCGACTTCGCCGTCGGGCGACGTGTTCACCCCGGGCAGTGCCGGTGCGCGGTCCTTCAGCGTGGAGAATGCCTGGGCGCTGAAGATCCCGGATCCAGAGGAGGGCACCTGGCGGGTTCGTGTGAACGGCGATCGCAAAGCACAACCCCTGGTAATGGACCTGATGGCACGCGGCGTGCAGAAACGCTTCGGTTTCGAGGCTAAAGCCGATCCGCGCCGCATCGACAAGCCCGGCGAAGTCACGG
>CAMYIN010000068.1 GCA_947258495.1 uncultured Gammaproteobacteria bacterium | reverse complement strand
CACGGTCCCTTCGTAGGGCCGCGCACGGGCGTCAACAGGTTCCTCGAGGACCAGCTCACCGGACCAAACGCCAGTTTCGCGAGGATCTACGGCTTCAGCTACGAGGGCGCCTACTACGAACTGGGCATGCCGACCCTGTTCCTGGTGCACGGCCCCGGCGAAGACGCGGAGACCGCGCCGGGAGCGGCCAGGGTGTCCCGTGCGCCCGACGATTCCGACCGCTCCGGCCTGGGGGCACAGGATTTCTCCTTTGCCGATGGATTGAGGGTGTGGTCATACGACAGCGCCGATTTCTCGATCCGCCTCGACATGGAAACGGGGACATTCGAGCAAATTCTTCTCGACATCATGGGCGACGACGGCGGCGCCGCGGTGAGCGGCGCGCGGGTGAGCGGGGCCCGAGTGAGCGGGGCCCGGGTGAGCGGCGCGCGGGTCAGCGGCGCTAGGGTCAGCGGCGCTAGGGTGCGTGGCGCACGAGTCAAAGGCGCCCGCGTCGGCGGCGACGATTAGCGCGGTCTCTTACGGAAATTATGGGATCGTCTAAAGGCCGGCCTTTTTCAGGCCTTCGACGAAGTGCTCGACATCGTCCTGGTACTTGTCGGGTTGGACGCGTGCCCAGTGATCGAGTGAAAAATTCGGGTGCGCCTCGATCACCTTGGCGGCCTGCTCCTTGGCTTTGCTGGTATCTCCGAGGTGGGCGTAGCTTGCCGCCAGGAGCCGCCGGCCTTCGGCCGGGTTGTGCATGCGTATGAGTGTCGCGATCGCTTCATCATAACGCTTGAGGTTGAAATAGGCGCCTCCCAGGTGCCACAAATATTGATCGGGATAGAAGGGGTTCAAGCGCATCGCCTTCTGAAGCAGCGCCACCGCTTCGTCGGACCGGCCCGAATGGGCGAGCGTGTCACCCATCTCCGACATCAAGTCCGCATCGTTCGGGTTTAGGGTTAGGGCACGGGTGTAGCTGTTGATCGCCGCATCGTGCTCTTTGCGATAGAGTTGAACGAACCCCAGCTCCCCGAACCCTCGCGCATCACTCGGGTCCAGGAGAACGGATTCCTGAGCGAGGCCCAGGGCCTTGTCCAGCGCCTCGTCGGGTGTGTCGGTCCAGCTGTAGCGCCAGTCCAAATTCAATGTGCGGGAGATCGCCGCCTTCGCTCTGGCAAACCGCTCGTCGGCGCCGAGGGCCGACTCGTAGAGCTCACGGGCGCGTCGATTGTCGGCCCGCGTATACCTGAATAGGCGTTGCTGACCCCGGAGCACCAGACCATAGGCCTCCAAGTCCGCGGGACGCATTTGGCGCATGCGATCGCGTTCGGTGGCTTCGATCTGGATGGCGGTGGCGGCCACGATCACATCGGTAATCTCGTCCTGGACCGCGAAGATATCGTCGAGATCGCGGTCATAGTGCTCGCCCCAGATCGTGCGTCCCGATTCGGCTTCCACCAATTCGACGGATATTCGCACGCGATTGCCCAGTTTTCGGATGCTGCCCTCGGTCAAGTAGCGTACGCCCAGCTCTCGGGCGATCTGCTGCGGACTGACGATCCGGTCTTTGTAGGTAAAAGCGGAGCCGCGCGCGATGACAAACAGGTTGTGAAATTTCGACAGGTTCGTCGTGATGTCCTCGGTTACTCCATCGGCGAACCACTGCTCGCTTGGCGCACCGCCCATATTCTTGAACGGCAGCACGACGACCGACGGTCGATCCAAAGGGCTGCGCTCGGGAGAATGCTCACCGCCGGATGGCCGCAGGCTGGCGGCCATGTCGGCGCCCTGGGCCTCCTCCCGTACGCGAAAGACTTCGATGGGCTCCCTGATGTTTTTCAGGTTTTTGGGGCCCATGTACTCGTAGCCATAACGCAGCTTGTGCTTGATCTGCTCGTAAACCGCGGCGGAAACACAAATCCCGCCGGGATCGGCGAGTCGCTCGAGCCGCGCCGCGATGTTCACGCTGTCGCCATAGACCGACAATTCGTCCCGGAGCACTTCCCCAAGGTTGATACCGATGCGGAATCTCACACGTCGCTGTTCCGGAACGCCTTCGTTCGACGCATCGACCGCCTTCTGGATTTCGACACCGAAGCGCACGGCGTTCACGACGCTATCGAACAGGGCAAAGATTCCGTCACCGCGGACTTCGAGGATATCCCCGGCGAAGCGTCCGCTGAATTGCCCGAATGTCCTCAGGTGATTTTTGATCGCGTCGTGCGTCGCCGACTCGTCGTCGGCCATTAGGCTGCTATAGCCCGCAACATCGGCGAACAAAACGGCACCCAACCGTCGGTGCGCACTATCGTCTTCGTGCTTGTTCATACGCGTTACTTCTGATCCCGAGTTTTGTCCACTCGCCCCTCTCAAATTCCCCCCGCAGCCGATATTCTGGACGCGGCCTTAAGTTCATCTGCCGAAACCTGCGGCCAGGCGCGCGCACCCCACGCCGCCCGGCCCAGGATCACGACCGTATCTCTGCTCATGCTGCTCGCGAGGTTATCCCTTCTGGCCAACCACTCGCTGGCCAAAATGCCAATCACCACAATATCGAGATGCTTGCCGTCGGCGAACCAGGCTTTGCGCATTCGACCCTCCTCGGAAAAGCCGATCGCCTGTACCAAGCGGTTCGTCGCCACATTATCCGCGCGGTAGAAGGAGGTTATCCGGTTCAAACGTAATTGGTCGAAGGCCAGGTCGAGAAGCATGGCTCCGACCCGAAGGCCGATTCCCTTTCGGCGCACAGGCTCGGCGAGATAAATCGGGAGCACCCCATCACCGTGCACATAATTGATGTCCTGAAGACCGGCGATCCCGACGACCTCGCCTGCCCTGTCGTCGATGGTAAACCAGTAGTTCGAGCGCGGTTCGGTCTCCGCGAGCGTTTCGCGCCATCCCGCCTTCATCGCTTCCGAATTGAGCGGCATGGGCAATTGACGATCGAACATCGCCAGGTCTTCCAGATGTTCGAACCAGCCGGCAATCAGCGGCACGTCATCCAATCCCATGGGCCGCATCCAGTACCGATCAGCTTGCTGACCAGGCATACGCACCTCCCTCCGGATCGACACAATCCGAAATTTCAGTAACCAAACACCTTCTATCCCAAGAGGATAATAGCTATTTTGTGGTGTGGTCGGTTATTCGTCCAGCGGTTAGTTTGTTTGTCGCCTACTCGCGGATAAATTGCTGACCTGCCCGACGCAGGATTTCGATCCTATTCTATCGTCCGTTAATAGCACAAGCGGATGGCCGGCCTCAATTGCCGACGGTCGATTGATTGAAATTCCAATCCTATTACGCTGGCGGATTCCAGTGTCAAACCGGCGCCGCGTGGCGGCCGCGCCCGCCGTTCAGATAGCGGTCGAAGACCGCGCAAACAGCGCGTAGCAACGGGCGGGCGTCCGGAACCACGCACACCCGGGTCCCCTCGACCGCCACGATGCCGTCCGCCTGCAGCGGCGCCAGCGCCCTCAACTCCCGCGCCAGGTGGCGGCGGTGAAAACCCAGCTTGTGGCAGACCTCGCCCAGGTCCACCCGCAGG